>NZ_JADKSB010000006.1:0-244699 GCF_015350935.1 Curtobacterium sp. VKM Ac-2887
CCCGTGGCGGCGCCGCCACGGGCCTCCCGGCCGCCTGGTGGGCACGTCCACGGCCGCGCCAGGTCCCGTACTGACCCGCAACGACGTCCTCGACGTCGTACGACGTCGAGGACGTCGCATCCCCGCGCGCGCAACCGTCGCGCACGCGCACCAACGACGAAGGCGACGCCGTACGACATCGAGTTCGTCGTACGACGTCGCCCAGTGGCGGCCCGCAGTGACTAGAAGGTGAAGACCTGCGGCAGCAGCGGGTCGATGCCCACGGCGATGAAGAGCAGCGTCAGGTACGTGATCGAGCTGTGGAACACACGCATCGGCTGCACGTGCTCGACGTGCTGGATCGCCCGCGAGTACAGCCGGTGCGACTCGACGACGAACCAGATGCCACCGGCCAGTGCGACCACGGTGTACAGCGGCCCCATGTGCGCAACGGGGATGAGCAGGAGCGAGCAGACGAGCGTCGCCCAGGCGTACAGCACGACCTGCAGGCCGACGACGGTGCGGCCACGGACCACAGCGAGCATCGGGACGTCGGCGGCGTCGTAGTCGTCGCGGTACTTCATCGACAGCGGCCAGTAGTGCGGCGGCGTCCACAGGAAGATCACCATGAAGAGGATGACCGGGGCCCACGTCAGCGACCCGGTGACGCCCGCCCAGCCGATGAGCACGGGCATGCAGCCGGCCGAGCCGCCCCACACGATGTTCTGCGGGGTGCGGCGCTTGAGCCACAGCGTGTAGACGAACACGTAGATGAGGATCGCGATGACGCTCAGGGCCGCGGCGAGCCAGTTCACCAGGAACCCGAGCACCGCCGTCGACAGGACGCCGAGGATCCACGAGAACACGAGGGCTTCGCGGTCCGAGAGCTCACCGGTCACCAGCGGGCGGGTGCTCGTCCGCTTCATCAGGCGGTCGATGTCACGGTCGATGTAGCAGTTGAAGGCCGACGCCGAGCCAGCGGACATCGCCCCGCCCAGCATCGTCCAGAACACGAGCCAGAGGTCCGGCACGCCACGCTCGGCCAGGAACATGGTCGGCGCGGTGGTCACGAGCAGCAGCTCCATGACCCGCGGCTTGGTCAACGAGACGTACGCACGGACCTTGCGGGACAGCGTCGATCGGGGTCGATCGGTGTCGGGCCTGGTCACGGTGGCAGTCGGCAAGGGAACCTCAGTCTGTTCGCATCAGCTCGCACACTCGGTGGACGACTGCGGCGGCGTCCGGGCATGCGCTGACCCGGAATGTCCACGGGTCGTCGACAGTTTACGTGATGGAAGCGCCGCGATGATGCCCCGCTCCCCCATCCCGTGCAGACATCCCGTGCAGAACGACGGGCGGCGGAGCACGACACGCCCGGCGGACGAGGGCCCGGGTGACCCGACTCGTGAACATCGGGCGTCACCTGAACCCCTTCTGAGTGGCTGGTCACTATGCTGGACCTGCCCTCCCGCAGTGCGCGCCCCGATGACGTCGGCCGCGATGAGCCGGTCGGCCGCCGCTAGACGGCGACACGACTCGGCCCCGGGATGGCCACATGTCCGTGCGATGGCACGAGCCCTCGCACATGTCGCATCAAGAAGGGTCAACATCCAAGTGGCTGAATTCACCTGGGACGCCATCGACCGGAAGGCCGTCGACACGGCCCGCGTTCTCGCCGCCGACTCGGTCGAGGCCGCCGGCAACGGTCACCCCGGCACCGCGATGAGCCTCGCGCCGCTCGCACACCTGCTCTTCCAGAAGGTGATGCGTCGCGACCCGAGCGACTCCACCTGGATCGGCCGCGACCGCTTCATCCTCTCCGCCGGTCACGCCTCGATCCTGCAGTACGTGCAGTTCTACCTGCACGGCTACGGCCTCGAGCTCGACGACCTGCAGCACCTGCGCAAGTGGGGCTCGAAGACCCCGGGTCACCCGGAGTACGGCCACACCGACGGTGTCGAGATCACCACCGGCCCGCTCGGCCAGGGCCTCGCGTCCTCGGTCGGCTTCGCCTACGCCCAGCGCTTCGAGCGCGGCCTGTTCGACCCGGAGACCCCGGCCGGCCAGTCGCCGTTCGACCACTTCACCTACGTGATCGCCGGTGACGGCGACATGCAGGAGGGCGTGACGAACGAGGCGGGCTCGCTCGCCGGCCGTCAGCAGCTCGGCAACCTGATCGCGTTCTACGACTCGAACCAGATCTCGATCGAGGACAACACCGACATCGCGTTCTCGGAGAGCGTCCCCGAGCGCTACGAGGCGCTCGGCTGGCACGTCCAGATCGTCGACTGGAAGAAGACCGGCGAGTACTCCGAGGACGCCGTGGAGCTCCACGCCGCGATCGAGGCCGCCCAGCAGGTCACCGACAAGCCGTCGCTCATCGTCCTCAAGACGATCATCGGCTGGCCGTCGCCGACCAAGCAGAACTCCGGCAAGATCCACGGTTCGGCGCTCGGCGCCGACGAGATCAAGGGCCTCAAGGAGGTCCTCGGCTTCGACACCGCGAAGACCTTCGAGGTCGCCCCCGAGGTCCTCGAGTACACCCGCGGCGCCGTCGCCAAGGGCCAGGCGCAGCACGCCGAGTGGCAGAAGACCTTCGACGCGTGGGCTGCTGCCAACGCCGACAAGAAGGCGCTGTTCGACCGCGTCAACGCCAAGGAGCTCCCCGCGGACCTCGAGGCAGCACTGCCGGTCTTCCCGACCGACAAGGCCGTCTCGACCCGTGCCGCCTCCGGCAAGGTCATCAACGCCATCGCGCCGCTGATGCCCGAGTTCTGGGGTGGCTCGGCCGACCTCGCCGAGTCGAACCTCACCACGATCGAGGGCGCCAAGTCCTTCGGTCCGGCCGAGGCCTCGACGTCGACGTGGAGCACCGACCCGTACGGCCGCGTGCTGCACTTCGGCATCCGCGAGCACGCCATGGGCTCGATCCTCAACGGCATCGTCCTGCACGGGAACACCCGCCCCTTCGGCGGCACGTTCCTGATCTTCAGCGACTACATGCGTCCGGCGGTCCGTCTCGCCGCGCTCATGGGCGCCCCGGCGATCTACGTCTGGACCCACGACTCCGTCGCCCTCGGCGAGGACGGCCCGACGCACCAGCCGATCGAGCAGGTCTCGTCGCTCCGTGCGATCCCGGGTCTCGACGTGGTCCGCCCCGCCGACGCCAACGAGGTCGCGTACGCCTGGCTCGAGATGCTCAAGCACACCGACCGCCCGGCCGGCATCGCGCTGAGCCGTCAGAACCTGCCGGTGTTCGAGCGTGGCGAAGGCGACGCCTCCGGTGAGGTCTTCGCCTCGGCGAAGAACGTCGCCAAGGGTGCGTACATCCTGGCCGAGGCGCCGAACGGCACCCCGGACGTGATCCTCATCGCGACCGGTTCCGAGGTCCAGATCGCCGTCGAGGCCCGTGAGCAGCTCAAGGGCGAGGGCATCAACGCCCGCGTCGTGAGCGCACCGTCCATCGAGTGGTTCCGCGCCCAGTCCGAGAACTACCAGGACCAGGTGCTCCCGAAGGACGTCACCGCTCGCGTGTCGGTCGAGGCCGGCATCGCCATGAGCTGGCGCGACATCGTCGGCGACAAGGGCCGCAGCGTCTCGATCGAGCACTTCGGTGCCTCGGCCGACTACCAGACGCTCTTCAAGGAGTTCGGCTTCACGACGGAACACGTCGTGGCCGCCGCGAAGGAATCCATCGCGGCTTCCTGACCCGCAGGGGCCGGGTCCGGTTCGCCGGATCCGGCCCTTCTGCCGGGAGGCGCGGTTCGGCTCCGCCACGCGCCCCCGGTCCCCCAGACCCCGGCCATCAGGCCGATGAAGGAAAGAAGAGAAACACATGGCTGAGAACACCCCCACTGCCGCCCTCTCCGCGGTCGGCGTGAGCATCTGGCTCGACGACCTGTCCCGCGAGCTCCTCGAGACCGGCAAGCTCACCGACCTCATCGCACAGAAGAACGTCGTCGGCGTGACCACCAACCCGACGATCTTCGCGTCGGCCCTTGCCAAGGGCGAGCGCTACGACGCCCAGGTCAAGGAGCTGGCCGCCGCCGGCACCGACGTGACCGAGGCGATCTTCGAGATCACCACGCAGGACGTCGCCAACGCGTCCGACGTCTTCAAGCCGATCTACGACGAGACCAAGGGCTTCGACGGCCGCGTCTCGATCGAGGTCGAGCCGGGCCTCGCCCACGAGACCGCCAAGACCATCGAGCAGGCCAAGTTCCTGTTCGACAAGGTCGGTCGCGAGAACGTCCTCATCAAGATCCCCGCAACGGTCGAGGGTCTCGAGGCCATCACCGAGGTCATCGGCGCGGGCATCTCGGTGAACGTCACCCTGATCTTCTCGCTCGAGCGCTACCGCGCCGTCATCGACGCCTACCTCGGTGGGCTCGAGAAGGCCAAGGCCGCCGGCCACGACCTGTCGAAGATCCACTCGGTCGCCTCGTTCTTCGTGTCGCGCGTCGACTCCGAGATCGACAAGCGCCTGGACGCCGTCGGCACCGACGAGGCCACGGCCCTGAAGTCGAAGGCCGGCATCGCCAACGCGCAGCTCGCCTACCAGGTCTGGACCGAGGCGTTCGCCTCCGAGCGCGCCCTCGGCCTGCTCGAGGCCGGTGCGAACACGCAGCGTCCGCTCTGGGCCTCGACCGGCGTCAAGGACCCGTCGCTGCCCGACACGCTCTACGTGACCGAGCTCGCCGCCCCGAACACCGTGAACACGATGCCGGGCAAGACGCTCGACGCCACGTTCGACCACGGTGAGATCCACGGCGACGCCATCGCCGGCACCTTCGACGCCGCGCAGCAGGTCCTCGACCAGCTCGCCGCGCAGGGCATCGACTACGACGACGTCGTGGCGCTGCTCGAGAAGGAGGGCGTGGACAAGTTCAACGTCTCGTGGGGCGAGCTCGTCGACACCGTGAAGACCGCGCTCGAGGGCGCCAAGTAGTGACGGTTTCCATCGCTGCCAGCGGCGATGCCGCGCGGGCCATCGACTCGGTGGTCCCGCGGCTCGTCGCTGACCTGGTGGCCTCGGGCATCACCGCCCAGGACCCCGAGCTGTGGGGACCGGACGCCGAGGCCGAGGCGTCCAAGCGCCTCGGCTGGGTGGAGGCCGTCTCGGTCTCCCGCCCGCTCGTCGCCCAGATCACCGCGCTGCGCGAGTCGCTCCGTGCCGAAGGGGTCGACCACGTCGTCCTCGCCGGCATGGGCGGCTCGTCGCTCGCGCCGGAGGTCATCACGCGCACCGCCGGCGTCCCGCTGACGGTGCTCGACTCGACCGACCCCGCGCAGGTCCGTGCCGCCGTCACGACGGACCTCGAGCGCACCGTGCTCGTCGTCTCGTCGAAGTCCGGCTCCACGCTCGAGACCGACTCCCAGCGCCGCGTCTACGAGCAGGCGTTCCGCGACGCGGGCATCGACCCCACCGGCCGCATCGTCGTCGTCACCGACCCGGGCTCCGCGCTCGAGGCCGCCGCGATCGACGCCGGCTACCGGGTCTTCACTGCCGACCCGACCGTCGGCGGCCGCTACTCAGCGCTCACCGCGTTCGGTCTGGTGCCCTCCGGTCTCGCCGGAGCGGACATCGCCGAGCTGCTGGACGAGGCCGACGCCATCTCCGCGCTGCTGTCGGTCGACCTCGACGAGAACCCCGGGCTCGTGCTCGGTGCGGTCCTCGCCGGCACCGACCCGCTGCGCGACAAGATCGCGATCGTGCCGGACGGCACCCACATCGTCGGGTTCGGCGACTGGGTGGAGCAGCTGATCGCGGAGTCGACCGGCAAGAGCGGACGCGGCCTGCTGCCCGTCGTGCTGCACGCCGACTCCCCCGAGGTCTCCGCAGCCCTGCCGGACGTCCAGGTCATCCGCCTGGTCGGTTCGCGCGAGGACGAGCGCCACGTCGCCGAGGGCGAGGTCGAGATCACCGGCACGCTCGGTGGTCAGATCCTCGTCTGGGAGTACGCCGTCGCGGTCGCCGGGCGGTTGCTCGGCATCGACCCGTTCGACCAGCCCGACGTCGAGGCCGCCAAGGTCGCGACCCGTGCGCTGCTCGACGACCGTCCCGCGCCTGCGGAACCCGCGTTCACCGAGGACGGCATCGCCGTCTCCGCGACGCCCGGACTGCCGGTCGGGACGACGCTCGCAGAAGCCGTGACGGGCCTCCTGTCCGAACTGGACGCCACCGGCTACGTGGCGGTGCAGGCGTACGTCGACCGCACCACGAACCGTGACCTCGAGACGCTCCGCGACGCCCTGGCGGCGCGCACGCGTCGGCCGGTCACCTTCGGGTACGGCCCGCGGTTCCTGCACTCGACCGGGCAGTACCACAAGGGCGGACCCGCCACGGGAGTGTTCCTGCAGATCGTGGCGGACGAACCGGACGACCTGGCGATCCCGGGTCGGCCGTTCACGTTCGGCCAGCTCCTCCAGGCCCAGGCAGCGGGTGACGCGAGTGTCCTCGCGCAGCACGGCCGCCCGGTCCTCACCCTCACGACGTCGGACGTGCGCGCCGCCACCGCGGCCATCGCCTCCGCCGTCTCCCACTGACTCGTAAGGAGTTCACCGACTCATGTCACCGGTGGCAATCACCCCGGAGCACAACCCGCTCCGGCTGCCGACGGATCGTCGACTGAACCGGATCGCGGGACCGAGCACGCTCATCATCTTCGGCGTGACGGGCGACCTGTCACGCAAGAAGCTGATGCCGGCGGTCTACGACCTGGCCAACCGGGGGCTCCTGCCCCCGGGGTTCGCGCTCGTCGGCTTCGCCCGTCGCGACTGGGAGGACCAAGACTTCTCCCAGCTCGTGCACGACGCCGTCAAGGAGCACTCCCGCACCCCGTTCGACGAGGACGTCTGGCGTCAGCTCGAACAGGGCATCCGCTTCGTCCAGGGCTCGTTCGACGACCCCGAGGCGTTCCTGCAGCTCAAGCAGACCGTCGACGACCTGGACGCCGAGCGCGGGACGCTGGGCAACCACGCATTCTACCTGTCCATCCCGCCGAAGATGTTCCCGGTGGTGACCGAGCAGCTGAAGCTGTCCGGCCTCACCACGAAGCGCGAGGGCTCGTGGAGCCGCGTGGTCGTCGAGAAGCCGTTCGGCTCCGACCTCCGCACCGCGCGTGAGCTGAACGCGATCGTCGAGAGCGTCTTCGCGCCCGACGACGTGTTCCGCATCGACCACTACCTCGGCAAGGAGACCGTCCAGAACCTGCTGACGCTCCGGTTCGCGAACCAGATGTACGAACCCATCTGGAACTCGAACTACGTCGACCACGTGCAGATCACGATGGCCGAGGACATCGGCGTCGCGGGACGTGCCGCGTACTACGACGGCATCGGCGCGGCGCGCGACGTCATCCAGAACCACCTGCTGCAGCTCCTCGCGCTCACCGCGATGGAGGAGCCCGTCTCGTTCAAGGCCGCCGACCTGCGCGCCGAGAAGGAGAAGGTGCTGTCCGCCGTGCGGCTGCCCGAGGACCTGTCGACCGCCACGGCGCGTGGACAGTACGCCGGCGGCTGGCAGGGCGGCGAGAAGGTGCTCGGATTCCTCGACGAGGCCGGGATGAACCCGGAGTCCGGCACCGAGACGTACGCCGCGATCAAGCTCGACATCGCGACCCGTCGCTGGCAGGGCGTCCCGTTCTACCTGCGCGCCGGCAAGCGGCTCGGGCGCCGTGTGACCGAGATCGCGATCGTCTTCAAGCGCGTCCCCGAGGACGTCTACGGCAACTCGCAGTCCCCCCTTGGTCAGAACGCGCTCGTGATCCGCGTCCAGCCGGACGAGGGCGTCACGCTCCGGTTCGGCTCGAAGGTCCCCGGCGTCGGCACCCAGGTGCGCGACGTGACGATGGACTTCGGCTACGGCCACGCCTTCACCGAGGCATCCCCCGAGGCGTACGAACGACTCATCCTCGACGTGCTGCTCGGTGACCCGCCGCTGTTCCCGCGGCACCAGGAGGTCGAGCTGTCCTGGAAGATCCTCGACCCGATCGAGGAGTTCTGGGCCACGCAGGGCCAGCCCGAGCAGTACCGTCCCGGCACGTGGGGTCCGGCGTCCGCCGATGCCCTGCTCGCCCGCGACGGCCGGACCTGGAGGCGTCCATGAAGATCGACCTGCCGAACACCACGGTCTCGAAGATCCAGAAGAAGCTGGTCCACATCCGCGAAGAGGGCGGCGCCGTCGCCCTCGGTCGTGTCCTGACGCTGATCATCTCGACGGCCCTCGGCCACGAGGAAGAGGCGATCGAGGCGGCGAACGAGGCGTCCCGCGAGCACCCGATGCGCGTGATCATCGTGTCGAAGAACGACGGCGACACGAAGTCGCCTGGCCGTCTCGACGCGCAGATCCGCGTGGGCAGCGACGCGGGCGCCAGTGAGGTCATCGTCCTCCGCGCCTACGGCGAGACCGCGACCGACGAGGAGAGCCTGGTCACGGGCCTGCTCCTGCCGGACGCCCCGGTCGTGGCCTGGTGGCCGCAGACCGCGCCGTCGCAGCCGTCGGCCTCGGCACTGGGCCGCATCGCCCAGCGCCGGATCACCGACGCCGCCGCGCAGAAGGACCCGAACGGGGCGATCGAGGCGCTCGGTGCCTCGTACGTTCCGGGCGACACCGACTTCGCGTGGACCCGACTGACCCTGTGGCGGAACCAGCTCGCCGCGGCGCTCGACCAGCCGCCGTACGAGCCCATCACGGGCGTCGAGGTGACGGGCGCGTCGGACAGCCCGTCGACGATCCTGCTCGCCGCGTGGCTGCAGCTCCAGCTCGAGGTGCCGGTGACGGTCACCACGTCGCCGCGTGCAACCGGGTCGAGCGGCATCCACGGCGTCAAGCTCGTGCGCGAGTCGGGCACCATCGATCTCGAGCGTTCCCTGGTGGACGTCGCGACGCTCTCGATGCCCGGTCAGCCCACGCACGACCTGTCGCTGCCACGCCGCAACCTGCGTGACTGCCTGGCCGAGGAACTCCGTAGACTCGACCCGGACGTCCTCTTCGGAGACGTCGTCAAGCACGGGGTTCCCCAGCTGCGCGAGACCATCGCCCGCTGAGCACCCCACAACGGTCGGGCCGCCTGTCTGGTGCAGGCGGCCCGACCGGACCGAAGGCGGTCGTACGACCGGTCGGCCGCCACGAACACGGGAGTCACGTGACCAACGAACGGCGGGTGCTCGTGCACCCGGACAAGCAGGCCCTCGGCGCTTCGGTCGCCGCACGCTTCATCACCAAGATCATCGACGTGCTCGACGAGCAGGAGCGTGCCGACATCGCGATCAGCGGTGGCTCGGTGTCGTCCCTCGTCCTCGCCGCGATCGGCCAGTCGCCGGCGCGCGAGAGCGTCGACTGGTCGAAGGTCCACGTCTGGTGGGTCGACGAGCGCTGGGTGCCGGCCGGTGACGCCGACCGCAACACCACGGGGACGCAGACCGACTTCTTCGACCACGTCGACATCCCGGAGTCGAACATCCACCCGATGCCCGCGTCCGACGCCGGCATCGACATCGAAGCGGCCGCGCTGCAGTACGAGCGCGAGCTGCAGGACGCCGCGTACGAGGGTGCCGTCGCTCCGCGCTTCGACATCACGCTGCTCGGTGTCGGCCCCGACGGGCACACCGCGTCGCTCTTCCCCGAGTTCCCGCAGCTCACGGTCACCGACCGCGCCGTCGTGTCGGTCGACGACTCCCCGAAGCCGCCGCCGCAGCGCCTGACGGTCACCTACCCGGTGATCAATGCCTCGCAGCGCGTGTGGGTCATCCTGTCCGGTGCCGAGAAGGCGTCGGTCCTCGGGCTCGCCCTGGCGGGCGCCTCCGTCGAGGACGTCCCCGTGGGCGGCGTCCAGGGTCGCAAGCGCACCGTGTTCTTCGTGGACCAGGACGCCGCGCGCGACGTCCCCGAGAACCTCATCGCGTCGACGTACTAGACGCGCGTCCTGCCTGACGGGAGGCCCGGTGCCAGCTGGCACCGGGCCTCCCGTCCGTCTGTGGTCGCTCCCACCGCTCCCGCCGCCGCCCCACACCCGCTGGCCGGCGCCGAGCGGTCAAGAAGTGTCGCCTGAACGCGCCCCGGGCGACAGAAACCGCCGCCGCAGCGAACCGCACGCGGCATGTCGTGACCACTCGGCGAGCCGGCTCTCCGCGCGGCACCCGGCAACCGAACGATTGCGACACCCCGCCGACACGACGCCGAGCGGTCAAGAGCTGTCGGCTGCGGGCGTCGCAGGCGACAGAACGTGCCACCACCGCGAGCCGCATACGGCGCGTCGTGACCACTCGGCGAGTAAGCCCCCGCGCGGTGAGCACTGCCACCCGCCCCCACGACGCACGAAGGCCCCCACACCATCGCGGTGTGGGGGCCTTCGTGCGTGTTTGGGCGCTACGCCTTCTTGGCCGCGGTACCGCGACGCTCGCGGAGCTGCTGGAGCGCGTCCTCGAGGAGCTGCGCTGCCTCTTCCTCAGTCCGACGCTCCTTCACGTACGCGAGGTGCGTCTTGTATGGCTCCGTCTTGGAGACCACGGGAGGGTTCTCCTTGTCGCGCCCGGCGGGGAGCCCGCTCGACGGCGAATCGACCGTCTCGGGGATCTCTTCGTCCGGGAGGTTGGCGGCGAAGTACCGCACGACCTCGTTGCCGAGGGCGTCCCAGTACGAGATCGCCACACGCTCGGCCTGGACCCCACGGTCCTGTTCGCCCATCGGTCCGGCGCCGACGCGGGACCCTCGGATTGCACTGCCTCCGCTAGCCATGGATCAGACCCCCGCCGTGAACTTGTTGATGAGACCGAGCACGATGATGGAGACGATCCAGACCAGACCGAGGATCACCGTGATGCGGTTGAGGTTGCGCTCGGCGACGCCGGACGCCCCGAGGTTGCTCGTCACGCCGCCACCGAACATGTCGGAGAGGCCGCCACCGCGGCCCTTGTGCAGGAGGATGAGGAGCGTGAGCAGGAGGCTCGTGATTGCGAGCAGGACCTGCAGCACGACGGAGAGTATCGCCACGACGTACCTTTCGTGTCAGTCAGCCGTACCAGTGTACCGGCCGCGCGGGGCACGGCCGGTACACGGACGGGAGTGGTGCGGACTACAGCCCGACGACAGCCGGTGTGGCTACAGCCCGACGTGCTGGCGGAACCGGGCGATCGCCGCGAACTCCTGCACGTCGAGGGATGCGCCGCCGACGAGGGCGCCGTCGATGTCGGGCTCACGGAGGAACCCGGCGATGTTGCCGGACTTGACCGAACCGCCGTACAGGACGCGCGTGTCGGCAGCGGCCTGGTCGCCCCAGGCAGCAGCGATGCCGCGACGGATCGCGGCGCACTCGTCCTGCGCCTGCTCGGCGGTGGCCGCCTGGCCGGAACCGATCGCCCAGACGGGCTCGTAGGCGACGACGATGTCGGACGGCTGCACGGCGTCGAGCACGACGCGGAGCTGCTCGACCGGCACGACGCCGGCGCCGCGCTGTTCGCGCTGCTCACCGGTCTCGCCGACGCAGACGACCGGCACGAGGCCGTGCTTGACTGCCGCGGCGGTCTTGGCCGCGACGACCTCGTCGGTCTCACCGTGCAGCGTGCGCCGCTCGGAGTGTCCGACGATGACGTACTGCGCGTCGAGCGCCGACAGGAACGCGCCGGAGACGTCGCCGGTGTAGGCACCGGAGTCGTACTGCGACAGGTCCTGCGCACCGAAGTGGATCGGCAGCTTGTCGGCCGAGATGAGCGTCTGCACGCTCCGCAGGTCGGTGAAGGGCGGGAACACCGCGACCTCGACGTCCTCGAAGTCGTGGCGGGCGTCCTTCAGGGTCCAGGCGAGCTTCTGGACCGTGGCGATGGCCTGGAGGTGGTCCAGGTTCATCTTCCAGTTGCCGGCGATCAACGGCGTGCGGGTCATGCGGACCACCCCAGTGCTTCGAGACCGGGAAGCGACTTGCCCTCGAGGAACTCGAGGCTCGCACCGCCACCGGTCGAGATGTGCCCGAACTGGTCGTCCGAGAAGCCGAGCGAGCGGACCGCAGCGGCGGAGTCGCCACCGCCGACCACACCGAGGCCGTCGACCTCGGTCAGGGCCTTGGCGACGGTCTTCGTGCCGGCGGCGAAGGCCGGGAACTCGAACACGCCCATCGGGCCGTTCCAGAACACCGTCTTCGAACCGGACACCGCCGACGCGAACCGCGCCGCCGTCTCCGGGCCGATGTCGAGGCCGATGCCGTCGGTGCCGAACGACGACGACTCGATCGCGTCGGCCGCCACCGTCTCGTGCGCCGCGTCGGCGGAGAACCCGGAGGCCACCACGACGTCGGTCGGCAGGTCGATCGTCACGCCGAGCTCCTTCGCCCGCGACAGGTACTCGCGGACGACGTCGAGCTGGTCGGCTTCGAGCAGCGACTTCGCCACCCCGTGGCCCTGGGCCGCGAGGAAGGTGAAGAGCATGCCGCCGCCGATGCACAGCGTGTCGACCTTGGGCAGGATGTGGTCGATGACGCCGAGCTTGTCGCTGACCTTCGAGCCACCGAGCACGACCGTGTACGGCCGTTCCGGCGAGGAGGTCAGGCGCTCGAGCACCCGCAGTTCGGTCTCGATGAGCGAACCGGCTGCGCTGGGCAGCGCGGACGCGAGTTCGTAGACCGAGGCCTGCTTGCGGTGCACGACACCGAAGCCGTCGGAGACGAAGGCGTCACCGAGAGCCGCGATGCGGTCCGCGAAGGCGGACCGCGCGGCAGCGTCCTTCGAGGTCTCCTCCGGGTTGAACCGGAGGTTCTCGAGCAGCAGGACGTCACCGTCCTCGAGGGCCTCGGCGGCTGCGGTCGCCTCGTCGCCGACGGTCTCGCCGACGAACGTGACCTCTTTGCCGAGCAGCTCGGAGAGCCGCTGGCCGACCGGCGCGAGCGAGAACTCCGGCTTGGGTTCCCCGTCGGGGCGGCCCAGGTGGGAGATCACGATGACGCGCGCGCCGGCGGTGATGAGGGTGTTGAGGGTCGTCAGGGACGCCCGCACGCGGCCGTCGTCCGTGATCGTGCCGTCCTTGAGCGGGACGTTCAGGTCACAACGGACGACGACGCGCTTGCCGGCAAGGTCGCCGAGGTCCTCGAGGGTGCGGAGGGCCATGTGTTACAGACGCTCGCCGACGTACTCGGTCAGGTCGACGAGACGGTTCGAGTAGCCCCACTCGTTGTCGTACCACGAGGTGATCTTCACGAGACCGCCGATGACCTTGGTCAGGCCGGAGTCGTAGATCGAGGAGTGCGGGTCCGTCGTGATGTCGGTCGACACCAGCGGGTCCTCGCTGTAGAGCAGGATGCCCTTGAGCGGGCCCTCTGCGGCCTCCTTGTACGCGGCGTTGATCTCGTCGACGGTGACCTCGGACTTGGTCTCGAGGGTGAGGTCGGTGATCGAGCCGGTCGGGACCGGGACGCGGAGCGCGAAGCCGTCGAGCTTGCCGGCGAGCTCCGGCATGACCTGGCCGATGGCCTTGGCGGCACCGGTCGAGGTCGGGACGATGTTCAGCGCGGCCGCACGGGCACGACGGGGGTCCTTGTGCGGTCCGTCCTGCAGGTTCTGGTCGGCGGTGTAGGCGTGGATCGTGGTCATGAGGCCACGCTCGATGCCGAACTTGTCGTTGAACACCTTGGCGAGCGGCGCGAGGCTGTTCGTGGTGCACGACGCGTTCGAGATGATGTTGTGGTTCGCCGGGTCGTACTGGTCCTCGTTCACGCCGAGGACGATGGTGACGTCGTCACCGGTGGCCGGGGCGGAGATGATGACCTTCTTGGCGCCCGCGTCGATGTGCTTCTGCGCATCGGCGGCCTTGGTGAAGAAGCCGGTCGACTCGATGACGATGTCGACGCCCAGCTCGCCCCAGGGGAGGTTGGCGGGGTCGCGCTCCGCGAGGACCTTGATGGCCTTGCCGTCGACGACGATGTTGTCGCCGTCGAGCTCGACGGAGACGCCGAGACGACCCGTGATGGAGTCGAACTTCAGCAGGTTCGCCAGCGCGGCGTTGTCGGTGAGGTCGTTCACCGCCACGATCTCGAGGTCGGAGCCCTTCGCGAGGGCGGCCCGGAAGAAGTTGCGGCCGATACGGCCGAAGCCGTTGATACCGATCTTGACGGTCAATGGATCTCCTGGTGGGTGTGGAGCGCCCGAGGGGCGCTGCTTTCGGAGGGCGCTGGCCCTGTCGGGCCCGCGTGTGGTGGACGATACGCCCCGTAACGTCGCCGTAACGACCCTAGCAGTCGGACCCTGCCAGGCAGTGCGGTGTGACGGTCCGTCCGGACGGTCGTCCGCAACGTCCGGAACGACGTCGGTGCGGCCCGTGGGCGCCCCCACAGAACGGACGGGAGGCGCGGTGCCAGCTGGCACCGCGCCTCCCGTCATGCAGGTCGGACGACCCGTCTCAGACGCCCTCGAGCTCCTCGGGGACGCTCGCTTCCGTCCCGGGGATGCCGAGGTCGGACGCGCGCTTGTCGGCCATGGCGAGGAGTCGGCGGATGCGACCGGCGATGGCGTCCTTCGTCATGGGCGGGTCGGCGTGCTGGCCGAGCTCGTCGAGCGACGCGTCGCGGTGCTGCAGGCGCAGCGCGCCGGCGTACTGCAGGTGGTCGGGGACCTCGTCGCCGAGGATCTCGAGCGCGCGCTCGACGCGGGCGCAGGCGGCGACGGCGGCCTGCGCCGAACGGCGGAGGTTGGCGTCGTCGAAGTTGACGAGGCGGTTCGCGGTCGCACGGACCTCGCGACGCTGCCGCATCTCCTCCCAGTCGGCGGTGGTGCGGGCGGCGCCCATCACCGTGAGCATCTGGCCGATGGCCTCGCCGTCGCGGATGACGACGCGGTGGACGCCACGGACCTCGCGGCCCTTCGCGGCGACGCCGAGACGCGACGCGGCGCCGACGAGGGCCATGGCGGCCTCGTTGCCGGGGCACGTGACCTCGAGCGCTGCGGCCCGGCCCGGGTCGGTCAGGGTGCCGGAGGCGAGGAACGCACCGCGCCAGATCGCGGCGAGGTCCTCGCGGTTGCCCGTGGTGAGCCGGTTCGGCAGCCCGCGGACGGGGCGACGACGGGCGTCCATCAGACCGGTCTGGCGTGCGAGGGTCTCCCCCGCCTCGAGCACGCGGACCAGGTAGCGGGTGCCACGACGGGACGACGCGGACGAGCCCACCGACGCCTCGCTGCGGACGCCGTACAGCTCGGCGAGGTCCTTGCGGACCCGGTGCACGATGATCCGGGTGTCGAGCTCCACCTCGACCGCGATGCGGCCCGAGATGACGTGCAGGCCACCCGCGAACCGGAGGATCGTGGCCAGTTCGGCGGCGCGGACCGTGTTGCGGTTCACGGCGACCCTGGCCAGTTCGTCCTTGACCTCGGCAGTCAACGGCACAGCATCATTCCTAACGTTCATCTGGTGGTCCCGCGATTCCGGCGGCACGTACGTGGGGAGCGGCCGGAGGGACGGTCACTCCCGGCCGAGATCTCGGTTCTTCACACGCACGGCGACGCCAGGCATCCCGCGGAGGAGGTTCGCCAACTCGGCGACGATGGCGACCGAGCGGTGCTTCCCGCCGGTACAGCCGATGGCGATCGTAGCGTGTCTTTTGTTCTCGCGCTGGTACCCCTCGAGCACCGGCTCGAGCACGGAGACGTACCGATCGACGAACGGACGGGCTCCGGCCTGGGCCAGGACGTAGTCCGAGACGGGCTGGTCGAGGCCCGTGTGGGCCCGGAGTTCCGGGACCCAGTAGGGGTTCGGCAGGAACCGGACGTCGGCCACCATGTCGGCGTCGGCGGGCAGTCCGTACTTGAACCCGAAGCTCATGAGCGTCACCTGAACACCCACGAAGTGATCGTCGGCGAACTGCTCGGTGACGGTGTTCGCGAGCTGGTGGATGTTGAGGTCCGAGGTGTCGATCACCATGTCGGACGCCTCGCGCAGACCGGCCAACCGGGTCCGCTCGCGCGCGATGCCGTCGAGCAGGGTGTCCTCGCCCTGGAGCGGGTGGGGTCGTCGGACCTGCTCGAAGCGCCGCACCAGGACGGCGTCGGTGGCTTCCAGGAACAGCACCCGGACCCGTGCGGACGTGGTCGACCGCACCTGTTCGACCGCGTGCTCCGGGTCCGTGAAGAACCGTCCGCCGCGGACGTCGACGACCGTCGCGATCTTCGGGATCTTCTCGCCGGCGCGGTCGGCCAGTTCGGTGAGCGGTGCCAGCATCTGCGTCGGCAGGTTGTCGACGACGTACCAGCCGAGGTCTTCGAGGGCCTTGCCGACCGTCGAACGCCCGGCCCCGGACATGCCGGTGACGATGAGGATGTCGTGCTGCGACGCGTGCGCGGTCGCTGTGGCGCTGTCGGTCATCTGGGAGTGGGCTCCGTCGTGGCGGCCCGGGCGCGTCGCCCGGGGAGGTCTCGGCTGCGGGACCAGGGTATCGCCCGACAGGTGTCGGGAGGCACGGGATGCGTCACGTGGGCAGCTGCGGACCGTCGTGGGTCACGTCGGGGACCCGCACCGGGCCTCCTGGGAGCGGCGCAGCGTCCGCAGGGTCCGTGGGGTCCGTGGAGTCCGCGGGGTCCGTCGGGTCCGTCTCGGCGTCCGGCGGGCTCGTCGGGCTCGCCGTACTGGTGGCCGGCGCGCTCGTCGGGGTCTGCTGCAGCTTCGTGACGACCGCCGCGGCGGTCGCCGGACCGACGCCGTTGACCTCGCTGATCTCGTCGGCCGTGGCCTCGCGCAGCCGTGCCACGGACCCGAAGTGCTTGAGCAGCGCGTTCACCCGCGACGGCCCGAGCCCGGGGATCTCCGACAGCCGGGACCGCACGTCGCGCTTGCGGCGGGTGCGCTGGTGCGTGATCGCGAACCGGTGCGCCTCGTCGCGGATGCGCTGGATGAGGAAGAGTGCCTCGGAGTTGCGCGGCATGATCACCGGGAAGTCATCGTCGGGCAGCCAGAGCTCCTCGAGACGCTTCGCGATGCCGACCAACGCGATGTCACGCACCCCGGCTTCGTCCAGCGCACGCTTGGCGGCCTGCACCTGGGGTTGTCCACCGTCGACGATGAGGAGTTGCGGCCGGTACGCGAACCGCTTCGAGGGTTTGGAGCCCTCGACCACCTCGGCGCTCGTCACGTCGGGGACGTCCGGCAGGTCCGCGTCCTCGTCGAGGCGCGCCAGGCGCCGGGTGAGCACCTGGTACATGCTGTCGGTGTCGTCGGTGGTCTCGGCGATCGTGTAGCGGCGGTACTGGTCCTTGCGGGGCAGGCCGTCCTCGAACACCACCATCGACGCCACGACGTTCGTGCCCTGCAGGTGCGAGATGTCGTAGCACTCCATGCGGAGCGGGGCCTCGGTCATGCCGAGGGCGTCCTGGATGTCGGCCAGCGCGGCGGAGCGGGTCGTGTAGTCGGCGGACCGCTTCGTCTTGTAGAGCATCAGCGCCTGAGCAGCGTTCTGCGCGGCCGTGCGGGCCAGACCGGCACGGTCACCGCGCTGCGCCGTGCTGAGCTTCGTGCCGCGGCCGCCCCGCCGTTCGCTGAGCCACTGCTGCAGCGCGTCGGCGTCCTCGGGCAGGGTCGGCACCACGACCTCGCGCGGGGGTTCCTCGGCGACGGCGGCCGGCGTGAGCTCATTGTCGGCGTAGACGCCCTGCACGATCTGCTCGACCAGGTCACCGGTCGAGATGTCGAGCTCCTTGTCGACGACCCACCCGCGGACACCGCGGATGCGCCCGCCACGAACCGAGAACAGCTGGACGGCGGCGGCGAGTTCGTCCTCGGCGATGCCGAACAGGTCGAGGTCCACCGAGTCGCGGAGCACCACGGCGGACTTCTCGAGCACAGCCTCGAGCGCCTCGACCTGGTCGCGGAACTTCGCGGCCTGTTCGTACTGCATGGCGTCGGCCGAGGCGCCCATGCGCTGACGCAGCTCGGTGATCACCCGGCGGTCGTAGCTGTTCATGAACCGCACGAACTCCTCGACGAGCGCACGGTGCTCCTCGATGGTGACGCGCTGCGAGCAGGGACCGCCGCACTTGCCGATCTGCCCGGGGAAGCAGGGCTTGCCCGTCTGCATCGCGCGCTTGTACGAGGAGTCCGAGCAGGTGCGGATCGGGAACACCTTGATCATCAGGTCGATGGTGTCGTGCACCGCCCAGATCTTCGGGTACGGCCCGAAGTACTTCGCGCCCTTGATCTTCCGGTTCCGCGTGACCATCACCCGTGGGGCTTCGTCCGCCATGGTGATCGCCATGTACGGGTACGACTTGTCGTCACGGAACTTGACGTTGAACGGCGGGTCGAACTCCTTGATCCAGGTGTACTCGAGCTGCAGTGCCTCGATCTCGGAGCCGACCGTCGTCCACTCCACGCTGCGGGCCGTCAGCACCATGCGCCGGGTGCGTTCGTGCAGCGTCGGCAGCGGTGCGAAGTAGTTGCTCAGCCGGGCGCGGAGGTTCTTCGCCTTGCCGACGTAGAGCACCCGCCCGGCCTCGTCACGCCAGCGGTAGACGCCCGGGTCGGTCGGGATCTCCCCCGCCTTCGGGCGCCACGGAACGGTGTCCGCCACCTACCGTGCACCCGCCTTCTGCTTGGTCGACTTGCCCGGTCGGCTCGCCGTGCGGGCCTCCACCGCCTGCTGCTTGCCGACCCGGGCGTCCTGTGCGTCGAAGATCTCCCGCAGGAAGACGCCCGTGAAGCTCTCCGGCACGTCGGCCACGTGCTCAGGGGTGCCGGTCGCGAGCACCGTACCGCCGCCGGCGCCACCCTCTGGGCCCATGTCGATGACCCAGTCGGCCGACTTGATCACGTCGAGGTTGTGCTCGATCGTGATGACGGTGTTGCCCTTGTCGACCAGGCTCTGCAGCACGATGAGCAGCTTGCGGACGTCCTCGAAGTGCAGACCCGTCGTCGGCTCGTCGAGCACGTAGACGGTCCGGCCGTTCGAGCGGCGCTGCAGCTCGGTGGCGAGCTTGACGCGCTGTGCCTCGCCGCCGGAGAGCGTGGTCGCGCTCTGGCCGAGACGGACGTACCCGAGGCCCACGTCGACGAGCGTCGCCATGTACCGGTGGATCGCGGAGATCGGTTCGAAGAACTCGGCCGCCTCGCTGATCGGCATGTCCAGGACCTCGGAGATGCTCTTGCCCTTGTAGTGGACCTGGAGCGTCTCGCGGTTGTACCGCGCGCCGCCGCAGACCTCGCACGCGACGTAGACGTCGGGCAGGAAGTTCATCTCGATCTTGATCGTGCCGTCGCCGGAGCAGTTCTCGCACCGGCCGCCCTTGACGTTGAAGCTGAACCGACCGGGCTGGTAGCCACGGGTCTTCGCCTCGGGTGTCTCGGCGAACAGCTGACGGATCCGGTCGAACACGCCCGTGTAGGTCGCCGGGTTCGACCGCGGCGTGCGGCCGATCGGGGCCTGGTCGACGTGCACGACCTTGTCCAGCTGGTCGAGGCCCTTGACGCGGGTGTGCTTGCCGGCGATGTGCCGGGCGCCGTTGAGCTGGTTCGCGAGCACCTTGTACAGGATGTCGTTGACCAGGGTGGACTTGCCCGACCCGCTCACGCCGGTGACCGCGGTGAACACCCCGAGCGGGAAGTCGGCGTCGATCGTCTTGAGGTTGTTCGCCCGCGCGCCCTGCACGCTGATGGTGCGCTTCAGGTTGACCTTGCGACGCTCGGCCGGGACCTCGATCGCACGACGGCCAGCGAGGTAGTCCCCCGTCACCGACTCGCGGTTCGCGATGATGCCCTCGTACGAGCCCGAGTGCACGACGTTGCCGCCGTTGACGCCGGCCCCGGGGCCGATGTCGACGACCCAGTCGGCCGTGCGGATGGTGTCCTCGTCGTGCTCGACGACGATCAGGGTGTTGCCGAGGTCCTTGAGCTTGACCAGGGTGTCGATGAGGCGGCGGTTGTCGCGCTGGTGCAGCCCGATGCTCGGCTCGTCGAGCACGTACAGCACCCCGGTCAGGCCGGAGCCGATCTGCGTCGCGAGACGGATGCGCTGTGCTTCGCCACCGGAGAGCCCGCCGGCGCCGCGCGCCAGGGTCAAGTAGTTCAGCCCGACCTCGAGCAGGAACTCGAGGCGCGCCCGGATCTCGCGCAGGACCGCCGCGGCGATGTGCGCTTCGCGGTCGGTGAGCGTCAGGGTGTCCATGAACGCGTACGCGTTGTCGAGGGACATGTCGGTGACGTCGGCGATGCTGCGGCCGTCGACCGTGACCGCCAGGACCTCGGGCTTGAGGCGCGTGCCCTCGCACACCGGGCACGGGACCTCGCGCAGGTAGCCCTGGAAGCGCTGGCGCTGCGAGTCCGACTCGGCCTCGGCGAACTTGCGCTCGATGTAGGGCATGACGCCCTCGAACCCGCTGGTGTAGCGCATCTCGCGGCCGAACCGGTTGCGCCAGGAGACCGACACCTGGAAGTCCTTGCCCGTCAGGATCGCGGCCTGCACCGACGCGTCGAGCTGGCTCCACGGGGTGTCGAGCGTGAACCCGAGGTCCTTGCCGAGGCCGGCGAGGAGCTTCTCGAAGTACGAGTACAGCCCGCTCGCTCCGGTCCAGGGCAGCAGGACGCCGTCGCGCAGCGAGGCATCGGGGTCGCCGAGCACCAGGTCCGGGTCCACCGACATGCGCGTGCCGAGCCCGGAGCACTCCGGGCAGGCACCGAACGGCGCGTTGAACGAGAACGTGCGGGGCTCGATCTCGGTCAGCGCGAGCGGGTGGTTGTTCGGGCACGACAGGTTCTCGGAGTAGGTGCGCACCGCACCGGGACCGTCGTGGTCGACCAGGTCGATGCCGACGGTGCCACCGGTCAGGCGCAGTGCTGTCTCGAGCGAGTCGGTGAGCCGACCGAGGATGTCCTCGTTCGACACCAGACGGTCGACGATCACCGAGATGTCGTGCTTGACCTGCTTCTTGAGCTTCGGCGGGTCGCTGAGCTGGATGCGCTCACCGTCGACGATCGCGCGGGCGTAGCCGGACGCCGCGAGTTCCTGGAAGAGGTCGACGAACTCGCCCTTCTTCTTGGAGATGACCGGGGCGAGCACCTGGAAGCGCGTGCCGGACTCGAACTCCATGAGCTGGTCGGCGATCTGCTGCACCGTCTGCTTGCTGATGACCTCGCCGCACGTCGGGCAGTGCGGCACCCCGATGCGCGCCCAGAGCAGACGCATGTAGTCGTAGACCTCGGTGATCGTGCCCACCGTCGACCGCGGGTTGCGGTTCGTCGACTTCTGGTCGATCGACACCGCGGGCGACAGCCCTTCGATGAAGTCGACGTCGGGCCGGTCGACCTGGCCGAGGAACTGCCTGGCGTACGCGGACAGGGACTCGACGTAGCGTCGCTGGCCCTCGGCGAAGATCGTGTCGAAGGCCAGCGACGACTTGCCGGATCCGGACAGGCCGGTGAACACCACGAGGGAGTCACGGGGGATCTCGAGGTCGACGTTCCGGAGGTTGTGCACCCGGGCCCCGCGGACGCTGAGCGTCGAGGAGCCGGTCGGGACGGTCACGCCGGGGAGGTGGGGGTCGGTCGGCTCGCCGAAGGCGTTCCGGCCCGAGGTCGCGGTGCCGCGGTCAGAGGTGATTGTCATCGCCGTCGATTCTACGAAAAGGGTCCGACATCCGCCCGCGAGTCGGTGGTCAGACGAGTGCGTCGAGAGCGAACGCGACCCCGGAACGACGCTCGCTGGCCGTCCAGAGCCGCGCGGCGGCGGTCCGGTCGTGGGCGCGCGGCTCGGCACGGACCACGGCTGCGGGTCCGCGCAGCTGCATCCACCCGGCCGGGCCCCAGTACTCCCCCGAGCGCACGTCCGCGGCGATCGCAGCGTGCACGAGGGGTTCGGCACCGGCGTCCTTGCCCTGGGCGTACAGCCGCTGCGCCGGCCGGGTCCACGCGGGTTCCGGGCGCGACGGTGCGACGTCCGGGCGCTCCGGCGAGAGCGCGTCGAGCGACAGCCCGGGGTGCGCGACCACGCTGGCGACGGACGAACCCGCATCCGCCAACCGCTGGGCGAGTTCGAAGCCGAACAGCATCACCGCGAGCTTGCTGCGGCCGTACTGCCGGTAACTGGAGTAGTGGCCGACGCGGAACGGGTCGCCCGTGTCGAGACGGGCCCACCGGTGCGCGATCGACCCGAGGTGCACGACGCGGCCGCTGCGCCGTTCGAGCAGCGGCATCGTCAGCGCCGTCCAGGCGAAGTGCCCCAGGTGGTTCGTGCCGATCTGCAGCTCGGTGCCCTGTGCGGTGGTGCTCGGGGTCGAGGCCCCGACGACGCCGGCGTTGTTCACGATCGCGTCGACGCCGTCCGGTTCGAGGGCCGCGAGCTCGTCGGCGGCGGCACGGACGGAGTCGAGGTCGGCGAGGTCGAGGTGCACGTGCGCCAACGAGGCTCCGTCCACGTGCCGGCGGATGCTCTGTTCCGCCGCTGCGGCCCGACCGCGGTCGCGGGTGGCGAGCACGACCCGGTGCCCCGACGCGGCGAGCTGCTCGGCCGCGTGGTACCCGAGGCCCGCGCTCGCCCCGGTGACGACGACCGTGCGGCGACCGTCAGCTGACATGCCCGGCCGACTCCATCTGCCGCAGCGCCTTCTTCAGGTCCTGCACCTCGTCGCGGAGTCGCGCGGCGAGCTCGAACTTCAGCTCCGCCGCCGCCTGCAGCATCTGGTCGTTGAGGTCGCCGATCGTCGCCTCGAGCTGGGTCGCGCCCTCGCCCGCGATGCCGCCGCGCTTCAGGTTGGGCGTGGGCGAGCGGCGACCGTCGGCACCGGGACGACCCTGCAGCAGCGCCTTGGTGTCGTCGTTCTCGCGCTGCAGCACCTCGGTGATGTCGGCGATCTTCTTGCGGAGCGGCTGCGGGTCGATGCCGCGCTCCAGGTTGTACGCGACCTGCTTCTCGCGACGACGATCGGTCTCCTCGATCGCGGTCTTCATCGAGTCGGTCATCTTGTCGGCGTACATGAGCACCTGGCCCGACACGTTGCGGGCCGCGCGACCGATCGTCTGGATGAGCGACGTGGACGACCGCAGGAAGCCTTCCTTGTCGGCGTCGAGGATGGCCACCAGGGACACCTCGGGCAGGTCGAGGCCTTCTCGCAACAGGTTGATGCCGACGAGCACGTCGTAGACGCCCTGTCGCAGCTCGGTCAGGAGCTCGACGCGCTTGAGCGTGTCGACGTCGGAGTGCAGGTACCGCACCCGCACGCCGGCGTTGCCGAGGAAGTCGGTCAACTCTTCCGCCATGCGCTTCGTCAGGGTCGTGACGAGCACGCGCTCGTCCTTGTCGACGCGCTGCTTGATCTCCTCGAGCAGGTCGTCGATCTGGCCGTCGCTCGGCTTCACGACGATCTCGGGGTCGACCAGACCGGTCGGGCGGATGATCTGCTCGACGACGCTGTCCGTGATGCCGAGCTCGTACCGACCGGGCGTCGCCGACAGGAAGACCTTCTGCCCGACGCGGTCGAGGAACTCCTCGAACCGCAGCGGACGGTTGTCGAGCGCACTCGGCAGCCGGAACCCGTGGTCGACGAGGGTGCGCTTGCGCGAGGCGTCGCCTTCGTACATCGCACCGATCTGCGGCACGGTGACGTGCGACTCGTCGATGACGATGAGGAAGTCGTCTGGGAAGTAGTCGATGAGGCAGTGCGGTGCCTCGCCCGCGACGCGGCCGTCCATGTGCCGCGAGTAGTTCTCGATGCCCGAGCAGAAGCCGATCTGCTCCATCATCTCGATGTCGAACGTGGTGCGCATGCGGAGCCGCTGGGCCTCGAGCAGCTTGCCCTGTCCCTCGAGCTCGGCCAGGCGCTCCGCGAGCTCCGCCTTGATGTCGACGATGGCGCGGTGCATGACGTCGGTGTCGGCGACGTAGTGCGACGCCGGGAAGATCGACACGGCGGGCAGGTCGTCGATCACGTTGCCGGTCAGCGGGTGCAGGGAGGAGAGCGCTTCGACCTCGTCGCCGAACATCTCGATCCGGATGGCGTGCTCTTCGTACATCGGGATGATCTCGATGGTGTCGCCGCGCACGCGGAAGGTGCCGCGGGCGAAGTCGACGTCGTTGCGCTGGTACTGCATCGAGACGAACTTGCGCACGAGCTGGTCGCGCGAGATCGTCTGCCCGACGTACAGTGCCACCGAGGCGTTCATGTACTGCTCGGGTGTGCCGAGGCCGTAGATGCAGGACACCGTCGACACCACGACGACGTCGCGCCGGCTGAGCAGCGAGTTGGTCGTCGAGTGCCGGAGCCGCTCGACCTCGGCGTTGACCGAGGAGTCCTTCTCGATGAAGGTGTCCGTCTGCGGGACGTACGCCTCGGGCTGGTAGTAGTCGTAGTACGACACGAAGTACTCGACCGCGTTGTTCGGCATCAGACTGCGGAACTCGTTCGCCAACTGCGCGGCGAGGGTCTTGTTGTGCGCGAGCACGAGCGTCGGCCGCTGCACCTGCTCGATGAGCCACGCGGTCGTCGCCGACTTGCCCGTACCGGTCGCACCGAGCAGCACGACGTCGGTCTCACCGGCGTTGATGCGCCCGGCGAGCTCGGCGATGGCCGCGGGCTGGTCGCCACTCGGCGTGTACTCGCTGATGACCTCGAACGGACGTACCGCTCGGGTCGGTTCGATCGCAACACCCATGCCTGCAACGGTAGTCGGCACCCCTGACACCGGCGCCCGTGCTCGCCCTCGGCGTATCGTCCTCGCCAAGCAGCCTCCAAGTCCACTGATAACCAGCGGGCATAGCGTCCGGTCCGTTCAGCAACCCGATCGCTCCGCACGTCCCCGACGAGCCAGCACGAGCCACACCCGAAGAGGCCCCATGACGACGGCGACCCCCGCCGCACCGACGAAGGGCACCCCGTTCCGCGGTCGCATCCGCGGACGAGTGCTCCTCCTGCTCTGCTGCATGTACGCGATCTCGTACATCGACCGGACGAACATCTCGACGGCGCTGCCGCACATCACCGAGGAGTTCGGCTTCAACGAGGCCACCGCGGGCCTGATCGTGTCCGCGTTCTCGCTGCCCTACGCGCTGCTGCAGGTCTTCGGTGGCACGATCAGCGAGAAGTTCGGACCGCGCAAGGCCCTCTTCGTCATCACCGTCGTGTGGGGTGTCGCAACGCTCTGGACCGGCTTCGCCGTCGGCTTCTGGACCCTGTTCGCGGCCCGGGCGCTCCTCGGGCTCAGCGAGGCCGCGGCGTTCCCGACCGCGACCCAGGCCATGACCCGCTGGATCCCCCGCGACCGCAACGGCTTCGCGCAGGGCGTCGTGCACTCCGCGGCCCGGCTCGGCAACGCGCTGGCCCCGCTGCTCGTCGCCTGGGTGATCGGTTCGACGGGCAGCTGGCGGTGGGCGTTCTTCGCCACGGCGGTCCTGTCCTTCGCCTGGGGCATCGTCTGGTTCGTCTGGTTCCGCGACAAGCCCGAGTCCACGAAGGGCATCACACAGGTCGAGATCGACGAGCTCCCGCCCGTCGAGACGCGTGCGACCCGTCCGCCGGTGCCGTGGCGGCAGATGGCGCGGCAGATCCTGCCGGTGACCTTCGTCGACTTCGGCTACGGCTGGACCCTCTGGGTGTTCCTCACGTGGCTGCCGACGTTCCTCAGCTCGACCTACGGGCTCGAGATCGGCGACTTCGCGCTGTTCACCACGCTCATCCTGCTCGCCGGCGTCGTCGGGGACACGGTCGGTGGCATGCTCAGCGACCGGATCATCCACCGCGGCGGCAACACCCGGAACGCCCGACGGACCGTCCTGGTGATCGGACTCGGCGGGTCGCTCGTCTGCCTCATCCCGCTCGTCATCGGGCAGGGCCTGCTCGTCGCGACGATCTCGCTCGCGCTGTCGTTCTTCTTCCTGGAGCTCTGCAACGCGAACCTCTGGGCGATCCCGATGGACGTCGCCCCGCAGTGGTCCGGCACCGCGTCCGGCTTCATGAACACCGGCTTCGGCATCGCCGGCGTGGTCTCCCCGATCGTCTTCGGGCTGCTCATCGACGCGTCCGGCTGGCAGCTGCCGTTCGCCCTGTCGTGCGTGCTGCTCGGCGCCGCGGCGGTCGTCGCGTGGTTCATGAAGCCGCAGCGGCTCACGTCGACGAACGGCGTCCTCGAGGTCGGCACCCCCGCCGCCGAGCAGCGAGCCGCCTGACCCGCGACGCGCGCCGTCAGCGGCACGCCGTGCCGAATCGGGCGTACCTGGTCGAGAGGAACGACCAGGTACGCCCGATTCCGCTGGCCGCAACGGGACCCGCCGGGCGCGTGCGCGGCCCTGGTGGTCCCCGACCGCCGGACGGGAGGCCCGGGTCCGGCCCGACCCGCGCCTCCCGTCCGCCGCGCAGCGCGTCCACCGCCGCGCAGCGCTTCCGCCGCCGCGCACAGCGAGCAGGAACGGGCGTACCTGGTTGGAAGAACCGACCAGGTACGCCCGGAACGGACAGGTCAGCGCCGGGTGGCGCGCGCCTGACGCTGGGCGCGGGACGCGAGCGACGGCCGGCCGGTGAGCGGCACGCTCAGCGGAGTCCACCGGAACGCCTCGGTGACCGCCACGGAGAGCACCACCACGAGCAGGTACGTGACGAGCGTCAGCCACGGCCGCGGCACCACGGCCTCGAGCCAGCTGTCGCCGTACAGCAGGATCCAGATGAGGAACGGGTGGCTCAGGAAGATCCCGAACGACCGGTCCGAGGCGTAGTCGACGAAGCGCGCGACCGGGCTGCCGGGGCGCCGACGATCCGCCCAGCGCGCACCGATCGCCAGGAAGCCGACGAAGACCGCGGTGCTCCACACGGCCTGGATCGGTTGCAGTGGCGTTCCGGCGGCGTAGAGCGACTGGCCGAGGGCGACCTGGAGCGCCCAGACGCCGAGCGTCAGCGCGCCGACGCCGGCGAACGCCCAGAGCACGGCCCGGCGGTGCACCCGGATGAACCGGAGGAACGCGTCGGCGTGGTCGGCGGCGATCGCCCCGGAGACGATGAAGAACACGTACGAGAAGAAGAACTGCTTCTGGTACCCGTGCAGCCAGGCGTCGCTCGCCGGGAAGTACTTGTACCCGGCGAACACGACGAGCTGCACCACCAGCGCCACGACGAGCGTCGTGACGTGGTGCCCGCGGGTCTTCCGGACCAGCCACACGATGACCGGCAGCAGCAGGTACACCTGCATGGTCACGAGCAGGAAGTACAGGTGGTACCAGGACGAGCCGGTGACGATGCCCTCGGCGAGCGTGCGCACCAGGTCGGGCACGTCGCCCCGACGGGTGCTGCTGAGGAGCCAGCTCGAACCGACGTACACGAACGACCACGCCAGGTACGGCACCCCGACGAGCAGGAACCGCTTCGGCCAGAACTGCGCCATCGGCCGCGGTCGCAACGTGTAGCTGTAGACGAGCACGAACGCCGTCAGCGAGAAGAAGACGAGCCGGGTGAAGTGCAGCAGGGCGAGCAGCGCGTTCAGGCCGACGTCGTCGGACGCGGCGGTGTGGCTCGTGGTGTGCACGCCGATGACGCAGGCGAAGGTGAGGATCCGGAGGACGTCGACCTCGTACAGGTGGCGAGGCTTGCCCGCCGCGGTGCGGGTCGGGGTCTGGACCTGTGGCTGTGGCTGCGGCTGGGCCTGCGGCTGCGGCTGCGACTGCGACTGCGGCTGGGCGCCGGTCACGACGGCTGCGCCATCGTCCGCACCTTCGCCCGCTGCACCTTGCCGGTGGGCGCGCGCGGCAGGTCGGGGACCACGATGATCTCGACGGGGCGGCGGAAGCGGGTCAGGTGGGCCTCGGCGCGCGCGGTCAGGTCGGCGACGAGCACGGCGGCGTCGGCTTCGTCGGCTTCGTCGGCTTCGCCCTGCTGCAGGATCACGTACGCCACCGGGACGGCCCCGAGCACGTCGTCCGGCCGCCCGACCACGACGGCCTCGAGCACCCGGGGGTCGCCGAGCAGGACGTCCTCGACCTCGGAGGGGTAGACCTTCTCGCCGCCACGGTTGATGACGTCGTCGGAGCGTCCGGCGAGCGAGACCCAGCCGTCCGCAGCGACGGACCCCACATCTCCCGTGCTCAGCCAGCCGTCGGCGTCGAAGCGGTCGGATGCGCGCCCGAACAGGTAGCGCCCGACGATCCCCGGGCCGCGCACCCACAGTGCACCGACCTCGTCGGCGGGCAGGGCGGCGCCGTCCTCGTCGCGTGCCTGCACCTCGGACCCGACGGGCACGCCGACGGTCCCGGGGCGAGCAGGCGCGTCCAGCGGTGTCGCGGTGATCTGCGACGCACCTTCGGTCATCCCCCAGCTCACGACGAGCGGGACGTCCCCGAGTGCCGTGCGCACCGGGTCCGGCAGCGGTGCCGAAGCACTCCGGACGAACCGGAGGCCCTCCGGGAAGTCCAGCGGCCCGGTCTTCGCGAGCACGGCGAGGATCGCCGGCACCGCGTTCAGCCAGGTGATGCGCCGCTCGGCGAGCAGTTCCCAGAACCCGGTCCGCCGGAAGCGCACGTCGAGCACGAGCGTCGCCCCGGCGACGAGCGTCGCCAACAGGCCGACGACCTCGGCGTTGACGTGGAACAGCGGCAGCGAGTTGAACCCGCGGTCGCGGCCGGTCAACCCGTTGTGCCGCGCGACCGCCCGCGCGACGAACAGCAGTTGCGACTCCGGCAGCTCGACGCCCTTCGGAGCGCCGGTCGACCCGGAGGTGAAGAGCACCACGGACCCCTCGCCCGGTGCGTCCGGGCTCTGCGTGGGCACGTCACCGTCACGGACGGCGGCCGGGAGGAACGTGGCCGCGTCGATCCCGCTGGCGGGCACCCCGGGGACGGTCCCGTCCACGGCGCGGTCCGACACCACGATCGAGGCCCCGCCGATCAGGTCGGCGAGACGGGCCGGCTCGGTCGCCGGCTGTCCGGTGTCCACCGGGACGGCACGGCGCCCGGTCGCCACGGCGGTCAGGTGCACCACGGCGAACGCGAGGGGGTCGCCGACGTCGACGAGGACGGCTCCGGACGCGGGGACGCCGATCGCGTCGAACGTCGCGGACCAGGCGGTCACGGCGTCCTCGAGCGCTCGGTAGGTCAGGACGCGCGCGGAACGGGCGTCCTCCAGGTAGGGGCGCTCGGGGCTCTCCGCCGCGCGGTCGCGGATGAGCGAGCGCAGGTCGGGTTCTCCGTCGACGGGCTGCACCAGCAGAGGCTATTGCGCGAGCCTATGAGCCGTCAGAGGGGAACCGGTGCAGCATCCACTGCCAGAGCGCGGTCATCCGGGGTTCCCCATCCGGTCCGAGCGGCGTGGAGTCCTTGATGATGAACGAGTGCGCCTTCCCCCGGCCCCGGACGTCGGTCAGGATCGCGTGCGGGTCCGCGCCGGCGAGCGGTGGATCGGTGTCCGTCCGGAACGGGCCGTCGACGCCGTCGAGCCCGAGGACCCGCCACGACCCGGTGATCCGCGGGCCGAAGGTGTCGCGGACGTCGTCGACGGCGTACATCCGGGCCACGGGGGTCTTGCCGGGACGGTTCATCCACGCCGCGTGCGACGGCCCCCGTGACTCGACGGGCGACGAGAACATCAGCGCGCCGCGCACCGACCGGATGTGCGCGATGTACGCCGCCTCGCCGCCGCCCTGGGAGTGCCCGGCCACGACGATGTCCTGCCAGGCGATGTCGTCGTCGCCCTGCACGAAGCGGCCCCACCCGCCGTCGGGGTCGTGGTCGTCGAGGTAGGCCACCGCGTCACGGAAGCGCGACACGATCGACCCGGCGGGCGTCACCGAACTGAACTCGGACTGACGGGTGCCGTCGAACCGGTTGCGCTGCACCATGCCGTAGCAGCGGGCGTCGGCCTCGCACGTGCCGGACAGGGTGCGACCGAGGTTCCAGTAGTCCAGCCCGAGCACGTGGTACCCGTCCGCCAGGGCCTGCCCGAGGAACCGCTGGTACTCCGCCGGGCGGGACCTCGTCGCGGGCAGGAACAGCAGCAGGGGGCCGTCGGCCGAGGTGCGGGCGGCGAAGTCGTCGCGGTTCGGGGTGAGCCGCTCGCCGCCCACGGTACCGAGCCGGAATCGGTGGAACTCCCCCTCGGGTCCGCGCTCGTCGCCCGACGGTGGCTCGTCGGCGTGCGAGCGGTCGATCGTGGGGACGCGGCCCTCGTCCTCGATGCGCTGCGCACCGAGCAGGTTCGCTGCCACCAGCGCACCGCCGCCGATCGCGACGAGCACGATCGCGGCGAGGACGAGCAGCAGACGGTGCTTCACGAGGTGATCCGCGACCACACCTCGTCGGCCGATCGGATCGTCTGGTCGAGGGTGCCCGTCGCGTCGACGACGTGGTCGGCGAGTGCGAGTCGGTCGGCGTCGCTCGCCTGTGCGGCCACCCGGCGCTCGGCCTCGTCGCGTTCCATGGCACGGTGCTCCACCAGCCGCTCGATGCGCTGCGCAGCGAGAGCGTCGACGACCACGACCGCATCGAACCGGAGCGGGCGGGATCCGCGGGCCTCGGCAAGCAGGGGCACGTCGTACACGACGACCGCGTCCGGGTCGGCGGCCTCGGCCGCGTCGAAGGCACGCTGGGCGAGCCGCCAGACCTCGGGGTGGGTGATCGCCTCGAGGTCCTTGCGTGCCGCCGGGTCGGAGAACACGATCGCTCCGAGCGCGGGACGGTCGAGCGAGCCGTCGGCCGCGATCACCGAATGACCGAAGCGCTCGGCGACCTGCGCGAGCCCGGGGCTGCCGGGTGCGACGGCGTCCCGTGCCAGCCGGTCGGCATCGACGACGATGCCGCCGTGCTCCGCCCACCGCTTGGAGACCGTCGACTTGCCCGCGGCGATGCCGCCCGTGAGACCGATGATGCGCACTGCGACAGGCTAACGACCCGCAGCGTGGAAACGCCGGAAGCCCGGCACCCCCTGGGGGATGCCGGGCTTCCGGTCAGTGCGACTCGCTCGATCAGTTGGTCGAGCTGAGCTTCTCGCGGAGCGCCGCCAGCGAAGCGTCGTCGGCGAGGGGGCTTGCACCACCGGTCTCGCTCGAGAACGACGACGAAGAGGAAGCGGACGACGTCGATGCGCCGGCCGGGAGGTCGAAGCCACCCTTTTCCTCGTCGGCGATGGTCTTCGCGACCTGCGCCTTGTGGGCTTCCCAACGACCCTGGGCGGCCGCGTACTGGCCCTCCCACTCGGTGCGCTGGGTGTCGTAGCCCTCGAGCCACTCGTTCGTCTCCGGGTCGAAGCCGTCCGGGTACTTGTAGTCACCCTTGTCGTCGTACTCGGTCGGCATGCCGTAGAGCGCCGGGTCGAACTCGGTGCCCTCGGGGTCCACGCCCTCGTTCGCCTGCTTGAGGCTGAGCGAGATGCGGCGACGGTCGAGGTCGATGTCGATGATCTTGACGAAGACCTCGTCGTTGACCGAGACGACCTGCTCGGCGAGCTCGACGTGCTTGTTCGAGAGCTCGGAGATGTGCACCAGGCCCTCGATGCCGTCGGCAACGCGGACGAAGGCACCGAACGGGACGAGCTTCGTGACCTTGCCCGGTGCGATCTGACCGATCGCGTGGGTGCGGGCGAAGACCTGCCACGGGTCCTCCTGCGTCGCCTTGAGCGAGAGCGACACGCGCTCACGGTCCAGGTCGACCTCGAGGATCTCGACGGTGACTTCCTGACCGACCTCGACGACCTCGCTGGCGTGCTCGATGTGCTTCCAGCTGAGCTCGGAGACGTGGACGAGACCGTCGACGCCACCGAGGTCCACGAACGCACCGAAGTTGACGATCGAGGACACGATGCCCTTGCGGACCTGGCCCTTGTGCAGGTTGTTGAGGAACGTGGTCCGGGACTCGGACTGCGTCTGCTCGAGGAGCGCACGGCGCGACAGGACCACGTTGTTGCGGTTCTTGTCGAGCTCGAGGATCTTCGCCTCGATCTCCTGGCCGAGGTACGGCGTGAGGTCGCGGACGCGACGGAGCTCGATGAGCGAGGCGGGGAGGAAGCCGCGGAGACCGATGTCGACGATCAGGCCACCCTTGACGACCTCGATGACCGTGCCGGTCACGACGCCGTCGGACTCCTTGATCTTCTCGACGTCGCCCCATGCGCGCTCGTACTGCGCACGCTTCTTGGACAGGATGAGGCGGCCTTCCTTGTCCTCCTTCTGGAGGACCAGGGCCTCGACCTCGTCGCCGACCTTGACGACCTCGTTGGGGTCGACGTCGTGTTTGATCGAGAGCTCGCGCGAGGGGATGACGCCCTCGGTCTTGTAACCGACGTCGAGGAGGACCTCGTCGCGGTCGATCTTCACGACGGTGCCGGAGATGAGATCACCGTCGTTGAAGAACTTCAGGGTCTTCTCGACCTCGGCCAGGAAGTCATCAGCCGAACCGATGTCGTTGATGGCGACCTGCTTAGGAGCCTTGGTCGTAGTGGTTGTCATGTAGAGATTGCTCCGAACGGACATGAGTCGGGCCGTGGCGTGCGGGGAGTCGAGACCCCCGGGGTGCTCCGCCGTGGCGATTGATTGAGTGGCGCGGATTGCGCCGCACAAGTCTAACCGCACCGGCGGAGCCCCCACAACCGGGCGTGTCACCCGCGCGTCAGCCGAGCAGCGCGCTCCGCAGCGTGTCGAGACCGATGCTGCCGAGGGCGAGCGCACGACGGTGGAACGACTTCAGGTCGAAGTCGGCGCCTTCGCGGGCGGCGACCTCGTCGCGGATCGACTCCCACACGCGCTGGCCCACCTTGTACGACGGCGCTTGTCCGGGCCACCCGAAGTACCGCGCGACCTCGAACTGCACGAACGCGTCGTCCATGTTCACGTTCTCGCGCATGAAGTCGAGGGCGTACTCCCACGTCCAGCCGCCGCCGTCCGGGTTGGTCTTCTGCAGGTGCACGCCGATGTCGAGCACCACGCGCGCGGCACGCATGCGCTGGCCGTCGAGCATGCCCAGCCGGTCGCCGTCGTCGTCGAGGAACCCGAGCTGCTCCATCAGGCGCTCGGCGTAGAGCGCCCAGCCCTCGACGTGCCCGGACGAGCCGGACAGCTGGCGGCGCCACGTGTTCAGCTCGCCGCGGTTGTAGACGCCCTGGCTGATCTGCAGGTGGTGCCCGGGGACGCCCTCGTGGTAGACCGTCGTCTTCTCGCGCCAGGTGCCGAACTCGGTGACGCCCTCGGGCACCGACCACCACATCCGGCCCGCGCGCGAGAAGTCGTCGGACGGCCCGCTGTAGTAGATCCCGCCCTCTTGCGTCGGGGCGATGCGGCACTCCAGCCGGCGGATCGGGTCCGGGATGTCGAAGTACGTGCCGGCCATCGCCGCGACGGAGGCGTCGCTCGTCTCCTGCATCCAGCGCTGCAGGGCGTCCGTGCCGTGCAGGATCCGCGACGGGTCGGTGTCGAGCACCTCGATCGCCCGGGCCACGCTCGCACCCGGCTCGATCCGGTCCGCGATCCGCTCCTGCTCGTCGCGCATGCGGGCGAGTTCCTCGAGGCCCCACTCGTACGTCTCGTCGAGGTCGACGACGGCACCGAGGAACCGGCGGGAGTGCAGCTCGTAGGCCTCGCGCCCGACGGCGTCGACCGGGGTGGCGAGCGGCAGCAGCTCGTGCTCGAGGAACTGCCCGAGGCTCCGGTACGCGGCCGACGCGACCTCGGCCCCGCGGGTCAGCTCGGCACGGAGCGAGTCCGGCACGGGAGAGCCGTCGTCGAACGCCGCACCCTCGGCGAGCCGACGGAAGAAGCCGTCCTCGGCACCGTTGCGGGCGGCCTGCTCCGCGACCAGGGCGACCTGCCGCTTCGCCGGGGTGACGTCCTCGCGCGTGCCCTCGAGCAGGGTCTCGCGGATGCCCTCGAGCGCGTCCGGCAACGCGTGCAGTCGGCTGGCGACGTCGTGCCAGTCCGACTCGGTCGCCGTCGGCATCAGGTCGATGATCTCGCGGACCGACTGGGCCGGGCTCGCGATCACGTTGAGGTCGCGGAGGTGCAGCTTCCGCGCGTACGACTCCTGCACCAGGTCGAGTTCGGCGCCGAGGTCCGCCTTCGTGACCTCGTCGACGGGGTCCACCGCGGCCGCGGCGTCGAGCGTGCGCTTCGCGGCCCGTGCCGCGTCGGCCAGGGCGGCCGCGCCGGCGGGCGAGGTGTCGCCGTACTCCCCCGTGCTACCCGGCACACCGATGTACGTGGCCGTCGTCGGGTCGAGGTCGACGAGGGTGGCGACCCATCCCTCTGCCACGTGGTCGACGGCGGTCTGCTGGCGGACGGGACGCTCTTCGCTCATGCTCCGACCCTATCGACCGGCTCGGACGACGGACAGCGGTCCTAGGATCGTGGCCACCGGGACCGTCCGGTCAGAGGAAAGGATGTTGCATGTCCGAACACGATGGTCGCTGGACCGAGGGCACGCCCTGCTGGTCCGACCTGGGTGTGCCCGACGTGGACGCGGCCCGCACCTTCTACACGGACGTGTTCGGGTGGCACGTCGAGGACGGCCCCGCCGAGGCCGGTGGGTACGTCACGGCGCTCCTCGGTGGCCGCCCGGTCGCCGGGATCGGTCCGCTCACGGGCGAGGGACAGCCACCGAGCTGGACGGCGCACCTCGCCACCGACGACGTCGATGCCATCACCGCTCGCGTCATCACCGCAGGCGGCAGCGTCCTGACACCCGCGTTCGACGTGCTCGATACCGGTCGGATGGCGATCGCCGCCGACCCGACGGGTGCGGTCGTGGGACTCTGGCAGGCAGGGGCGCACGACGGCTCCGGTCGGGTCAACGAGCCCGGTGCTCCGTGCTGGGCCGAGGTGCACACGCGCGACGCCGAGGCGGCGAAGGCCTTCTACACGGCCCTGTTCGGCTGGTCGTACGACGTGTTCGGCGATCCGTCGGAGCCCTACGCCTCGGCGAAGCTGCCCGGAGCGCCCGCCGAGGCCGACCCGGTCGCCGGCGTCTTCGCGCCACCAGGCGGCCTGCCGGAGGGCGTCCCGGCGTACTGGTTGACGTGGTTCGGCTCGGACGACACCGACGGGACCGTCGACTTGGCCGTCCAGCGGGGCGGGACCGCCCTGATGGAACCGTTCGACAGCCCGTTCGGGCGCTCGGCGATCGTGCTCGGCCCCCAGGGCGAGGTGTTCGGCGTCGTCGCGATGCCGGCCTGAGGTCCCGTCCGTTCTGTGGTCGCGTCGCGACCCGCGGTCAGTGCGCCGCGCTCTCCCAGTTCGCGCCGAGACCGACCGAGACGTCGAGCGGCACGGTGAGTTCGGCGGCGTTGCCCATCCGGGTTCGCAGGATCTCCTCGACGCGGTCCTGCTCGCCGGGCGCGACCTCGAGGATGAGCTCGTCGTGCACCTGGAGCAGCAGGTGCGACTCGAGTCCGCCGTCGCGCAGGTCCTGGTCGACGCCGAGCATCGCGATCTTCATGATGTCCGCCGCCGAGCCCTGGATCGGCGCGTTCAGCGCAGCACGCTCAGCGTTCTCGCGCAGGACGCGGTTCGGGCTCTTCAGGTCCGGGAACGGCCGGCGACGACCGAAGATCGTCTCGGTGTAGCCGTCCTCGCGCGCCTGCTCGACGACGTTGCGCAGGTAGTCGCGCACGGCGCCGAAGCGGGCGAAGTACTCGGTCATGAGCGTCCGGGCCTCGGACTGCTCGATGCGGAGCTGCTTCGACAGCCCGAACGCGCTCAGCCCGTAGGCCAGGCCGTACGACATCGCCTTGACCTTGGTGCGCATCTCGGCGGAGACCTCGGCCGGCTCGACGCCGAACACCCGGGCGCCGACGAAGCGGTGCAGGTCCTCGCCCTCGTTGAAGGCCTGGATGAGACCGGGGTCGCCGGACAGGTGCGCCATGATGCGCATCTCGATCTGCGAGTAGTCGGCCGTGATGAGCGTCGTGTAGGGCTCCGCCACGGCGAACGCCGACCGGACCCGGCGTCCGACCGCGGTCTTCACCGGGATGTTCTGCAGGTTCGGGTCGGTCGACGAGATGCGGCCGGTGCTGCTGCCGGTCTGCTCGTACCGGGTGTGGATGCGCCCGTCGACGATCGCCGCGTCGAGCGTGTCGACGATCTGGCGGAGCTTCGTGGCGTCGCGGTGCTGCAGGAGCAAGCCGAGGAACGGGTGCGGGTGCTGCTCCTGCAGGTCGGCCAGGCTCGCGGCGTCGGTCGAGAACCCGGTCTTCGTCTTGCGGGTCTTCGGCATCGCGAGCTCGGTGAACAGCACTTCCTGCAGCTGCTTCGGCGACCCGAGGTTCACCTCGTGCCCGATCTCGGCGAACGCCTGCTGCGCCAGGTCGGCGGCACGCTCCCCCAGTTCCTTCGACAGCCCCGTGAGCACCGGGCGATCGATGCCGACACCGATCGTCTCCATGCTCGCGAGCACCGACACCAGCGGGAGCTCGATGTCGTCGAGGACCTTGAGCGACGACTCATCGATCCGGGCACGGAGCGCCGTGGTGACCCGGAGGACGAACCAGGCGTGCACGCCGACGTTCACCGGGTCGGTCTCCGGCACGAGCTGGTTCGGGTCGGCGGTGGGGAGCTCTTCGCCGAGCTCCTGGTAGACGAGGTCGGCCAGCGGCTGCCCCTGCTTGCCGGGCTGGGCGAGCCACCCCGTGATGCGGGCGTCGCCGGCGATGCCGTTCACGACGAAGCCCGCGGTCGCGAGCACCTTGATCGCGGTCTTGGCGTCGTGGAAGTGCTTCGGGGCGTCGGAGGCGAACCACGCCGACAGCTGCTCGTAGTCCTTCGCGCCGCTGCCACCGGGCACCTGGACGGCGTCGTCGTGCGTGGCGATGCCGATGGTGCTGAGTCGGCCGTCGATGACCTCGACCGCGACGCCGTAGCCGTTCGCCGCCTCGGACGCGTTGCGGCGCTCGAGCCAGTACCCGAGTTCTTCGTCGATCAGGGTCTTCACCGACGGCGGGGTCGCGGCACCGTCCGTCACCCCGCCCTCGGCCGGCTGCTCGGACGGCTCACCGGAGCCGGCGACCTTGAAGACGCGGTCGAGCAGCGTCCGGAACTGCAGCTTGGCGAACAGCTCGCGCACGGCGGTCTCGTCGAGGGGCCGGAGCGCGACGTCGGCCGGACCGACGGGCAGTTCGACGTCGGTGACCAGGCGGTTCAGCCGGCGGTTGCGGACGGCACGGTCCTGCTGCTCGCGCAGGTTGTTGCCGACGACGCCCTTGATCTCGTCCGCGTGTTCGAGGACCCCCTCGAGCGAGCCGTACTGCGTGACCCACTTCACCGCGGTCTTCTCGCCGACCTTGTCGATGCCGATCAGGTTGTCGCTGGTCTCGCCGACGAGCGCGGCGATGTCCGGGTACTGGTGCGGCTCGATGCCGTAGCGCTCGTACACCTTGTCGCGGTCGTACCGGGTGAGCTCGGAGACGCCACGGACCGACGGGTACAGCAGCGTCACGTCGTCGTTGACGAGCTGGATGGCGTCGCGGTCGCCGGAGACGACGTACACCTGGTACCCCTGCGCAGCACCCTGGGACGACAGGGTCGCGAGGATGTCGTCGGCCTCGTAGTCCTCCTTCGTCACCGTCGTGATGCCCATCGCCTCGAGCGCCTGCTGCAGCAGCGGGATCTGCCCCTTGAACTCGGCCGGGGTCTCGGAGCGGGTGCCCTTGTACGCCTCGTACTCACGGGTGCGGAACGAGAACCGGGAGATGTCGAACGCCACCGCCAGGTGCGTCGGCTTCTCGCGCTGCAGGAGCATGAGCAGCATCGAGATGAAGCCGTGGATGGCGTTCGTGTGCTGCCCGTCGCGGTTCACGAAACTGTCGACCGGCAGGGCGTAGAAGGCCCGGAAGGCGAGCGAGTGGCCGTCGATGACCATGAGGGTAGGCTTTGCGGAGTCCGACACCCGGACAGCCTACCGACGCCATCCGACACGGGAGTTTCGAGCGCGTGACCGACGAAGCCACCATCACCGGGAACGTCGACGAGCGGCTCGCTGCCCGCGGGATGGGCGAGCTCGCCGACAAGATGGGCATGGTCATCACCGAGATGTCGGCCGACCGCGCCGTCGGCAGCATCCCGGTCGAGGGCAACCGTCAACCGGTCGGCCTGCTGCACGGGGGCGCCTACGTCGTCCTCGCCGAGAGCCTCGGTTCGATGGCCGCCAACGTGCACGCCGGCGAGGGCCGCTACGCCGTCGGCATCGAGCTGAACGCCTCGCACACCCGGAGCGCCACGTCCGGCACCGTCACCGGTGTCTGCACCGCGATCCACCTCGGCAACACGCTCACCACGCACGAGATCGTGCTCACCGACGACCAGGGGCGCCGCTGCTCCACCGTCCGCATCACCAACCTCATCCGCGAGGCACGCTGAACTGCGAACAGCACTGAACCCCTCGCACGCACGCAGGGAGTCCGTCATGGACTGGAAGATCGAACTCGTCATGGTCCCCGTCAGCGACGTCGACCGGGCCCGCGATTTCTACGAACGCATCGGATTCACGATCGACCACGACCAGCGCGTGTCCGACGACGTGCGGTTCGTGCAGGCCACCCCACCCGGGTCGGCGTGCTCGATCGCGTTCGGCGAGGGCATCATGTCCCCGGACGTCCAGCCCGGGTCGCTGAAGTCCGTCCAGGTGGTGGTCCCCGACGCCGACGAGGCCCTCGCCCACCTGCAGGGGCTCGGCGTGAACGCGATCGGTGTCGACGAACTGGCCTGGGGTCGCTTCGTCTTCTTCACCGACCCGGACGGCAACGCTTGGACACTCCAGCAGCTCCCCGCGCGCGGCTGAGGCACCGAGCGTTCAGTCCTCGGGCGGACGCTGCAGTAGCAACCGTGCGTCGCCGAAGCCGAGCCGCCGGTAGAGCCGCTCCCCGTCGACGCTCGAGTGCACCGAGGTCCGCTCGACGCCGAGGTCGTCCGCGATGTCGAGCAGCGCGGTGACGAGTCGTCCGGCGACGCCGAGCCCGCGCAGGTCGGGGTGCACGTAGACGGTCTGCACGTCGGCGGTCAGGCGTCGCCCCGGCCGGTCCGGGGTCGGCGGCCGGGCGACGAGTCCGAGCCACGCCATGCCGAGCACCGCACCGTCACGCTCTGCGACGACACACCGGTGCGTGTCCGGGTGTTCGCGGGCGAAGGCCGTCATGGCCGCGCGGTAGTCGTCCGGCGTCGCGGCCGGCTCGGCGCCGCCCTCGCCGATACTCCACCGCCACCGCAGGTCGGCCACCGCCGGCATGTCGTCAGGCCGGGAGGCCCGGATCACCACGTCGTCCACGGCTCCAGCCTGCCAGGTGGTCGCCTCCACTGCCCCGCGCGCCCGTGGCCGCGAGTGCATGCGTCCGCACACTCCGACAGAACACGCGTCGATCGACCGGTGTCGTGTCGGAACATGCACACGCACCGAGCGCCCCACGCGCCCGGGAACGCAGCAGCGCCGCCGGACCGGGGTCCGACGGCGCTGGTGTGAGCGACGGGTGGTGCTACTTCTTGGCGCTGAGCTGCTCGATGATCGCCTTGGCGACGTCGTGCATCGTCAGGCGGCGGTCCATCGAGGCCTTCTGGATCCAGCGGAACGCCTCGGGCTCGGTGAGGCCCATCTTCTCGTTGAGCAGGCCCTTGGCGCGGTCGACGAGCTTGCGGGTCTCGAAGCGCTCGACCAGGTCGGCGACCTCGGCCTCGAGCGTGATGATCTGCTGGTACCGAGAGAGGGCGATCTCGATCGCGGGGAGCAGGTCGTTCGGGGTGAACGGCTTGACCACGTAGGCCAGCGCGCCGGCTTCGGTCGCACGCTCGACGAGGTCCTTCTGGCTGAACGCCGTGAGGAGGACTACCGGAGCGATGTGGTTCTTGGACAGCTTCTCGGCTGCGGAGATGCCGTCGAGCTGGGGCATCTTGACGTCCATCACGACGAGGTCGGGACGAAGGTCGGTGGCGAGCTGCACGGCGGTCTCGCCGTCGCCGGCCTCGCCCACCACGTCGAACCCGTTGTCGCGGAGGATCTCGACGATGTCGAGGCGGATGAGCGACTCGTCCTCGGCGACGACGACGCGACGGGGTGCTGTTGCAGTTGCTTCTGTGTCACTCACAGCCGCAAGCCTACTAGACGCCGGATGTTGCGTTGTACGAGTGGCGGGACTTGAACCCGCACGCCGTGAGGCAGAGCATTTTGAGTGCCCCGTGTCTGCCGATTCCACCACACTCGCGAGGAGGCCAACACTACCAGCCCGCCCCGCGCCTCCCGGCCCCGCCGACCGACTCAGGGACCCTCGAGCGCCTCGATCGCCGCCACGAGACCGGCTCGTCGCGGCGACCGCCGCGGCAGGACCGCGAGCAGCGCGCGGAGCACGCGCGCGTCCGCCGCCCCGTCCGGCGTCCGCGCCCACGCGAGCAGCGCCTCGACGCTGCCGTCCGCGACGACCGACTCGCGGAACCGACCGCGCACCAGGTCGCGCACGGCGTCCACGCCCGGCGCGGCCGACCCCGGCAGGACCGGTCCGGTGTACCGGTCGACGGCCTGGAGGCGCGCCCCGCGGTCGAGCGCGGACAGCACGGTGTCGACGTCGGTCGCCACCCCGGTCACCCGGTACGGTCGCGACGTCACGGTCACGCCCGACGCGTGCTCCGCGAGGACCCGTCGGAGCCGCACCACCTCGGCGCGCAGCGTCACGACGGCGCCGGCGTCGCCGTACACGGCGTGCGCGAGGTCGGCGGCCGCCAACCCGTCGGGGTGGGCGGCGAGGACGACCAGGAGCTCGGAGTGCCGCGCGGACAGGTGGACCCGGCGGTCGTGGACGCGCAGGACGGCGGTGTCGGTGCCGAGGACCGTCAGCTCTGCGCCGGGCGCGCGCGGCGTCGACGCGTCGGGCCCCGGGAACCGGCTCGCGGCCAGGGCGAGCTGCGCCTCGGCGGCGGCGACCGTGGCCGCGAGGAGCGAGAGGGTGTGCCGTTCGACGGCCCGGTCGTCGCCCGTCAGGTCGAGCACGCCGACGGTGGCACCGTGAGCGTCGTGCACGGGCACGGCGCTGCAGGACCACCGCTTGACGGCGTTGGCGTAGTGCTCGTCGGAGCGGATCTGCACCGGCCGGTCGAGCCGCAGGGCGGTACCGGGCGCGCTCGTGCCGACGCGGTCCTCGGCCCAGTCGGCCCCGGGCACGAAGCCCATGTCCTCGGCCGCACGTCGGGCCGTCCGCGCTCCGTCGACCCACACCAACCGGCCGGAGGCGTCGCCGACGGCGAGGACGCAGACGGCGGACCGGGTGTCGTCGAGCAGCAGGTGCCGGACCACGGGCAGCAGGGTGGCGAGCGGGCCGTCCCGGCGGGCGGCGTCGAGCTCGTCGTCACCGAGTGCGAGCGATGGCACGCCGTCCGGGTCGACCGCCGCGGACCGCCGCCAGGACGCGGCAACGAGCGGGCGGAGCCGGTCGGGTGCGCGCATGCGTCCTCCGATCGACCCCACCCGCCGCACCGTCGCGACGAGTACGGCCAGCCTACGTCCGGTGCGTGACCGGGACCAGGCCGAGATCCGCCAGCTCGGCGTCGTCGAACATCCGCGACCGGGTCAGGAACCGCTTGCCCTCGGGGCTCTCGACCGAGAACCCGCCGCCGCGACCGTCGACGACGTCGATCGTCAGGTGCGTGTACTTCCAGTACGCGAACTGCGACACCGACATGTACACCTCGACGGGGTCGATGCCGTCGACCTCGAGCGCCCCGAGCAGCACGTCGCCGGAACCGGTCCGGAACATGCCGACGGGGTAGCACATCGGGCTCGATCCGTCGCAGCAGCCGCCCGACTGGTGGAACATCAGCGGGCCGTGCCGGGCGGCGAGGGTGCGCAGGAGCTCCCCCGCCGCCGGCGTGACCGCCACGCGTGCGGTGTCGGGCATCAGAAGAAGCCCATCGGACCATCGGCGTAGGACACGAGCAGGTTCTTCGTCTGCTGGTAGTGGTCGAGCATCATCTTGTGGTTCTCGCGCCCGATGCCGGACTGCTTGTACCCACCGAACGCCGCACCGGCCGGGTACTGGTGGTACGTGTTCGACCACACCCGTCCGGCCTGGATGTCACGGCCGGCGCGGTACAGCGTGGTGGCCTCGCGGCTCCACACCCCGGCACCGAGTCCGTAGAGGGTGTCGTTGGCCGTGGCGATCGCGTCGTCGTAGCCGCTGAAGGACGTCAGCGCGAGGACCGGACCGAAGATCTCCTCCTGGAAGATCCGCATCGAGTTGACGCCCTCGAACACCGTCGGCGTGACGTAGTACCCGCCGGACAGCTCCCCGCCGAGGTCCGCGCGCTCCCCGCCGGTGAGCAGCTTCGCGCCCTCCTGCTTGCCGATGTCGATGTAGCTCAGGATCTTCTCGAGCTGGTCGTTCGACGCCTGGGCGCCGATCATCGTGGACAGGTCGAGCGGGTGGCCCTGCTTGACGGCGCGCACCCGGTCGAGGCCGTCGGCGACGAACCCGTCGTAGATCTCCTTCGCCACGAGCGCCCGGGACGGACACGTGCAGACCTCGCCCTGGTTGAGGTTGAAGAAGGTGAAGCCCTCGAGTGCCTTGTCGTAGAACGAGTCCTTCTCTGCAGCGACGTCGGGGAAGAACACGTTCGGGCTCTTGCCGCCGAGCTCGAGCGTCACCGGGATGAGGCTCTGCGAGGCGTACTGCATGATCAGCCGACCGGTGGTGGTCTCGCCGGTGAACGCGATCTTCCGGATGTCCGGGTGCTGGGCGAGTGGTGCGCCGACCTCGATGCCGAAGCCGTTGACGACGTTGAGCACCCCGGCGGGCAAGAGGTCGCGGATGAGCTCGACGAGCACGTGGATCGACGCCGGGGTCTGCTCGGCGGGCTTCAGCACGACGCAGTTGCCCGCAGCCAGGGCCGGTGCGAGCTTCCACACCGCCATCAGGATCGGGAAGTTCCACGGGATGATCTGTCCGACGACGCCGAGCGGTTCGTGGAAGTGGTACGCCACGGTGTCGTGGTCGATCTCGCCGGCCGAGCCCTCCTGCGCGCGGATCGCTCCGGCGAAGTAGCGGAAGTGGTCGATCGCGAGCGGGATGTCGGCGCCGAGGGTCTCGCGGATCGGCTTGCCGTTCTCCCACGTCTCGGCGACGGCGAGCATCTCGAGGTGCTCCTCCATCCGGTCGGCGATCTTGTTGAGGATGACCGCGCGCTCGGCGGCGCTCGTCCGCCCCCAGGTCGGGAACGCCTTCCAGCCCGCCGCCACCGCACGGTCGACGTCGGTGGAGTCACCGCGCGCGACCTCGGTGAAGACCTTGCCGGTGACGGGGGTGGGGTTCTCGAAGTACTGCCCGCTCGCTGACGGGACGTACTCGCCGCCGATGAAGTGGTCGTACCGCGATCGGTACTGCACGAGGGAGCCCGGTTCGCCGGGTGCGGCGTAGCTGGTGGGCGATGGTGCGATGGTCATGGTGGTGGCCTTTCGACGACGCTGTCGGGGCACGCACGGTTCGCGTGCTGCTCGCACCGTACGACCGCGGGGGTTGCATCCGGTTGCACGGGCTCACGCCCGCTCGGGTCCGAGGACTGCACGGGCTCGCCGTCGGCCGGGTAGCGTTCGGGACTCCAGCGGTCCGATCAGGAGGAGTGTCCGTGGATTCTCGTGCCGTCCGCACGTTCCGGGTGTTCGTCGTCGTCACGGCGGTCGTCGCGATCACCCTGGGGATCGTCGCCATCGTGTGGCCCCGGCCGTCGCTCGTCCTCGTGGCGCTGCTGTTCGGCGTGTACCTCGTCGTCGCTGGCGCCCTGCGGGTCGTGGCTGCGGCGCGCGGGCACGGGACGCCGACGGTGTGGCGGTGGACCTCCGGGATCGTCGGTGCGCTCGTCGCGGTCGCCGGACTCGTCGCGCTGCTCGACCCCGCGATCCCCCTGGTCGTCTACGCCGTGCTCGCCGGGGTCGGCTTCGTGATCGAGGGCATCGTGTCGATCGTGGGCGGCTTCGTCGGCCACCCCGGGTCGTCCCGGGTGCCGACGCTGGTGAGCGGCGTGCTGTCGATCCTCGGCGGCGTCGTCGTGCTCGTCGCGCCCGGCCTCGCGCTCACCGTGTTCATGGTCTTCGCCGGCATCGCCCTCATCGTCGTCGGTGCCGCGGCCCTGCTGCTGCTCCCGCCGCGAGCCGCCGTCCGCCGGTAGGCGTCAGGCGGAACCGGTGCCGAACAGCAGCCCGAGCGCGTAGGTCACGACGGCGGCGCCGACCCCGATCGCCAGCTGCCGGAACGCCCGCTTTCCCGGCGACGCACCGCTCAGCACGCCGACGACCGCACCGGTGCCGAGCAGGGCGAGTCCGACGAGCGTGCCGGCGACCGCGATGGCCGCCCACCCCTGCATGCCGAACAGGAACGGCAGCACCGGGATGATCGCGCCCGACGCGAAGAACAGGAAGCTCGACACCGCAGCACTCAGGCCGTTGCCCACCGCCTCGTGGTCGTCGGTGACGGCGATCGGACCGGTCGACGGGTGTCGCTCACCGATGCCGGACAGCACCTGCGCCGCGTGCTCGGTCGCCTCGGCCTCGGACATCCCGCGGGCGCGGTACACCAGAGCGAGCTCGTTCGCGTCGACGTCGAGGTCCGCCACGGCGCGCCCGGCCTCGGGGTGCGGTGCGGACGCCTCGAGCAGTTCGCGCTGCGACCGGACCGACACGTACTCCCCCGCACCCATCGACAGGGCTCCGGCGAGCAGGCCCGCGATGCCGCTCAGCAGCACGAAGTGCCGGTCGGCGCCCGACGCGCTGATGCCGATGATGAGGGCCAGGTTCGACACGAGTCCGTCGTTGGCGCCGAAGACCGCCGCACGGAAGGTGCCCGACAACCGCATCCGACCGCGGTTCGCGAGCCCGCGCACCACTTCGCCGTGGATGCGCTCGTCGGCGGCCATGCTCGCGGTCGCGTCGTCGTCGTCGGCGTACGGCGAGCGGTCCTCGGCGCGCTGCATCAACGCGAGGACGAACACCGACCCGAAGCGCTTCGCCAGCGTCGCGAGGACCCGGGTGCGCAGACTGCCCCGCTGCGGACGTCCGACGTCGTCACCGAGCAGGTCGAGCCAGTGCTGCTCGTGCCGTCCCTCGGCCTCGGCCAGCGCGGCCAGGATCTCGCGTTCCTCGCCGGACCGCCGCGCGGCCAGGTTGCGGTAGACCGCGCCCTCGGCGCGTTCGTCGGCCAGGTAGCGGCGCCAACGGCGAACGTCGGCGCGCGGCGTCGGGTGTTCGGTCTGGAGGCTCACAGCAGCCATCCTGCCGCCTGCGGCCGATCGGTGGTCACCACCAGGGCCGTGGAGACGCGGCAGGGCGCGGACCGGAGGCGACGCGTGTTCGTGCGCCGTGCCTCCTGTCCGCGCCCCGCGGACGCCGTCGCGCCCCGGTGTGTGGGGGCGCGACGACCACGGCGGGGCGCACCACGGGTACGTTGGCGGCGGGACGCGACAGGGCGCGGACCGGAGGCTGCGCGCACCACGTGCCCCGTGCCTTCCGTCCACGCCCGGATGGGACGCGACGGGCGTCGGTGTCGGGCCGGGCTGTCGCGCCCCGCAGACGCCGTCGCGCCCCGGTGTGCGGGGGCGCGACGACCACGGCGGGGCGCAGCCGCGGCGCGTCCAGCGTCCGGCGTCCGGCGTCCGGCGTCCGGGCGGAACGCGGCAGGGCGCGGACCGGAGGCGACGCGTGTTCGTGCGCCGGGCCTCCTGTCCGCGCCCTGTCGGCGTCGGGATCCTGCGGATCAGTCCCGCACGTAGGCCGGAGCGGCCTCGGCGTGGGCGTCGCCCACCCGATGCACGCGCAGGTCGTTCGTCGAGCCCTCGATCCCGGGAGGCGAACCGGCCGTCACGATGACGCGGTCGCCGGGGGCGGCCAGGCCGTTCTCGAGCAGGACGTCGTCCACCTGCGAGAAGAGCTCGTCGGTGTGGGTCTTGCGCTCGACCAGGAAGGACCGGACGCCCCAGGTGAGCGCCATGCGGCGACGCGTGGCCTCGTTCGGGGTGAAGGCGATGATCGGCAGGCCGTGGCGCAGACGCGACATGCGGCGCGCCGAGTCGCCGGACTCGGTGAACACGCAGAGGTACGAGGCCTCGGTGAACTCCGCGATCTCGACCGCGGCGAGGGTGATCGCACCGCCGAGGGTGCGCGGCTTCGTGCCGAGCGGCGCGATGCGCTCGAGGCCGTGGTCCTCGGTCGACTCGACGATGCGGGCCATCGTGCGGACGGTCTGCACCGGGTACTCGCCGACGCTGGTCTCGCCCGAGAGCATGACCGCGTCCGCACCGTCGAGGACGGCGTTCGCGACGTCGGAGGTCTCGGCGCGGGTCGGGATCGGCGACGAGATCATCGACTCGAGCATCTGGGTCGCGACGATGACCGGCTTCGCCATGCGGCGCGCGAGCTCGACGGCGCGCTTCTGCACGATCGGGACGGCCTCGAGCGGCAGCTCGACGCCGAGGTCACCGCGGGCGACCATGATGCTGTCGAAGGCGTCGATGATCTCCTCGAGCGCGTCGACGGCCTGCGGCTTCTCGATCTTCGCGATGACGGGGAGGCGCTTGCCCTCTTCGTCCATGATCTCGTGCGCGCGGACGACGTCCGAGGCGTTGCGGACGAACGAGAGCGCGATGAGGTCGGCGCCCTGGCGGATGCCCCAGCGGAGGTCGGCCTCGTCCTTCTCGCTCAGCGCGGGGACGTTCACGGCGACGCCGGGCAGGTTGATGCCCTTGTTGTTCGACACGGTGCCGCCGACGACGACCTCGGTGCGGACACGGACGCCGTCGGTGTCGAGCACGCGCAGGCGGACCCGACCGTCGTCGATGAGCAGCGGGTCGCCGGGCTTGACGTCCTGGGGCAGGCCCTTGAACGTCGTGCCGCAGATCTCCTTGGAGCCGGGGACGTCCTCGGTCGTGATCGTGAACACGTCGCCGACCGCCAGGTCGTGCGGGCCGTCGGCGAACTTGGCCAGACGGATCTTCGGACCCTGCAGGTCGACGAGGATCGCGACCGGCTTGCCGAGCTCCTCGGCAGCGCGACGGACGTTCACGTAGTTGGCCTCGTGGACGCTGTAGTCACCGTGGCTGAGGTTGAGTCGGGCGACGTCGACGCCCGCTTCGATGATCTCCTTGACGGTCTCGTAGTCCGACGTTGCCGGTCCGAGCGTCGAAACGATCTTTGCGCGTCTCAATGGATTCCTTCGTGGTGGTGGGTGATGCTCTGGTTTCCGCGCTGTGGGGCCGCGCGGAACGAAGCGAGGCCACCAGCACCTTATCGAGTGCTGGTGGCCCCTCGCTCACCGGGGGGTGAGCATCTGGTGGTGGTTGGTCATGCGGCGATCCGTCATCTCAGACCGACATCGCGCGGTCGGTCGCCTTCACCGGCGCCGGCAGGATCGTCGAGCCCTCGAGGTACTCGTCGACCTTCGCCGCCGCGGCACGGCCCTCGGCGATCGCCCAGACGATCAGGGACTGCCCGCGGCCGGCGTCACCGGCGACGAACACGCCCGCCTCGTTCGTCGTGTAGTCGGCGCGGCGGTCGAGCGCACCGGACACCGTCGTCGGCAGACCGAGCTGCGGCTCGATCGTGTCGGATTCCGGACCCGTGAAGCCCATCGCGACGAGCACGAGGTCTGCGGGGATCTCACGCTCGGAGCCGGCCTTCGGCACGCGACGACCGTCGAGGTACTCGGTCTCGGCGACCCGGAGCGCCCGGACCTCGCCGGCCTCGTTCGCCAGGAACTCGACGGTCGAGGCGAGGAAGTGCCGCTCGCCGCCCTCTTCGTGGGCGCTCGTCACCTCGAAGACGGTCGGGAACATCGGCCACGGCTGCTCGGACGGACGCTCCAGCGGCGGCTGCTTGCCGATCGCCAGGTTCGTCACGCTCAGGGCGCCCTGCCGGTGCGCGGTGCCGATGCAGTCCGCACCGGTGTCACCGCCGCCGATCACGACGACGTGCTTGCCCTCGGCGGTCAGCTGGTTGTCGACCCGGGTGCCGGCGTTCGCCTTGTTCTGCTGGACCAGGTAGTCCATCGCGAAGTGCACGCCCTCGAGGTCGCGCCCCGGGATCGGCAGGTCGCGCGGCACCGTGGCGCCGGTGGCGACGACGACCGCGTCGTAGCGCGACTTCAGGTCGTCCCAGGTGATGTCGCGGCCGATCTCGACGCCCGCGCGGAAGCGGGTGCCCTCGGCCTGCATCTGGGACAGGCGCGCGTCGATCTGGCGCTTCTCCATCTTGAAGTCCGGGATCCCGTAGCGGAGCAGCCCGCCGATGCGGTCGTCGCGCTCGTAGACGGCGACGGTGTGCCCGGCGCGCGTGAGCTGCTGCGCGGCGGCCAGCCCGGCGGGGCCGGAACCCACGACGGCGACGGTCTTGCCCGTCAGGCGCTCCGGCGGGTGCGGGGTGACCCAGCCGTTCTGGAACGCCTCGTCGATGATCGAGACCTCGACCTGCTTGATCGTCACGGGCGGCTGGTTGATGCCGAGCACGCACGACGACTCGCACGGAGCGGGGCACAGCCGGCCCGTGAACTCCGGGAAGTTGTTCGTCGCGTGCAGTCGCTCGATCGCCTGACGGCCCTCACCGCGCCACGTCAGGTCGTTCCACTCCGGGATCAGGTTGCCGAGGGGGCAGCCCTGGTGGCAGAACGGCACGCCGCAGTCCATGCAGCGGCCGGCCTGGCGCTTGAGGGCACCGGACTCCTGCTGCTCGTAGACCTCTTTCCAGTCCATGAGCCGGACGGGCACGGGGCGCCGTGCGGGCAGTTCGCGTTCCTGGACCTTGAGGAATCCCTTGGGGTCAGCCACCGGTCACCTCCGTGGTCGTGTCGGGCGCTGCCGGTTCCAGACGTGCGGGACGCTCAGCCACCGGTCACCTCCATGATTCTGTTCCAGACGACGTCGCCGTCGGGGTCGAGCCCCTCGTCGACGGCGCGCTGACGGGTCTCGAGCACCGCCGCGTAGTCACGCGGCAGCACCTTGACGAAGTCGCTCAGGTCGCCGGACTCGAGCAGGTCGGACGCGAGCGTCGAACCGGTCTCCTCGGCGTGCCGGGTGAGCAGGTCGGTGACGATCTCGACGTCGGCGCTGTCGAGCGCCTCGAGTCGGAGTTCACCGGTCGCGAGGGCGTCGGTGTTGACGTGCTCCTCGCGCAGACCACGGACGTACGCGGTGCCGCCGGACATGCCGGCCCCGAGGTTCCGACCGGTCTCGCCCAGGATGAGCGCGAGCCCGCCCGTCATGTACTCGAGCGCGTGGTCGCCAACGCCCTCGACCACCGCGGTCGCCCCCGAGTTGCGCACCAGGAAGCGCTCGCCCACGATGCCACGGATGAACATGCTGCCCTGGGTCGCGCCGTAGCCGATCACGTTGCCGGCGATGACGTTCTCCGCCGGGTCGAAGCCCGAACCGGCGTCCGGCCGCACGATGATCTCGCCACCGGACAGGCCCTTGCCGACGTAGTCGTTGCTGTCGCCGATGAGGCGCAGGGTGATGCCGGCGGGCATGAACGCGCCGAGCGACTGTCCGGCGGAGCCGCGCAGCGTGACGTCGATCGAGCCGCTGGGCAGCCCGTGCTCGCCGTGCCGTTTGGTGACCTCGTGGCCGAGCATCGTGCCGACCGCGCGTTCGGTGTTGCGGATGGGCAGGTCGAGCGCGATCGAGCCGCCGTGGTCGAGCACGTCGGCGGTCTGCTGGATCAGCCCCACGTCGAAGTGCTGCTCGAGCTCGTGGTCCTGCTCGCGCTGGTGGCGACGCGGCTCGGCGTCCTCGAAGTGCGGACCCGCGAGGACCGGTGCGAGGTCGAGCCCTGACGCCTTCCAGTGCTCGAGGGCACGGTCGACGTCGAGGGCGTCGGACCGGCCGATCGCCTCGTCGAGGGTGCGGAAGCCGAGCTCGGCGAGGAGCTCGCGCACTTCCTGCGCGATGAACTCGAAGAAGTTCACGACGAACTCGGGCTTGCCGGAGAAGCGCTTGCGGAGCTCGGGGTTCTGCGTCGCGACCCCCACCGGACACGTGTCGAGGTGGCACACGCGCATCAGGATGCAGCCCTCGACGACGAGCGGAGCGGTGGCGAAGCCGTACTCCTCGGCGCCGAGCAGGGCTGCCACGACGACGTCGCGCCCGGTCTTCATCTGACCGTCGACCTGCACGACGACGCGGTCGCGCATGCCGTTCAGCATGAGCGTCTGCTGCGTCTCGGCGAGGCCGATCTCCCACGGGGTGCCGGCGTGCTTGAGCGAGTTGAGCGGGGACGCACCCGTGCCACCGTCGTGTCCGGACACGAGCACGACGTCGGCCAGGGCCTTCGTCACACCGGCCGCGACCGCGCCGATGCCGGACTGGCTCACGAGCTTCACGTGGACGCGTGCGGCCGGGTTGGCGCGCTTCACGTCGAAGATCAGCTGTTTGAGGTCCTCGATCGAGTAGATGTCGTGGTGCGGCGGCGGCGAGATGAGGCCGACGCCGGCGGTGGCGTGCCGGGTGCGGGCGACCCACGGGTACACCTTCTGCGGGGGCAGCTGGCCGCCCTCGCCGGGCTTCGCACCCTGCGCCATCTTCAGCTGGATGTCGGTGGCGTGGGTGAGGTACATGCTCGTCACGCCGAACCGCCCGGAGGCGACCTGCTTGATCGCGCTGCGGCGCTCGGGGTCGAGCAGCCGGTCGACGTCCTCGCCGCCCTCGCCCGTGTTCGAGCGACCACCGAGGCGGTTCATCGCGATCGCGAGCGTCTCGTGGGCTTCCTTCGAGATGGAGCCGTACGACATCGCGCCGGTGTTGAAGCGCTTGACGATCGACTCGATCGACTCGACCTCGTCGAGCGCGACGGGCTTCCGCGCCCCGTGCTTGAAGCGGAACAGCCCACGGAGCGTCATGAGCTCCTCGGACTGGTCGTCCACGGCGCTCGAGTACTCACGGAAGATGTCGTAGCGGCGGGCACGGGTGGCGTGCTGCAGCCGGAAGACGGTGTCCGGGTTGAACAGGTGCGGGGGGCCTTCGCGACGCCACTGGTACTCGCCGCCGGTCTGCAGCCGCTCGTGCGACAGGACCGCGCCGTCCTGCGGGTACGCCTGGGCGTGCCGCTCGGCGTTCTCCTTCGCGATGACGTCGATGTCGACCCCGCCGAGGATCGACGACGTGCCGGTGAAGTACTTGTCGACGAACTCCTGGCTGAGCCCCACGGCTTCGAACGCCTGGGCACCGGCGTAGCTCGAGACCGTCGAGATGCCCATCTTCGACATGATCTTCAGGACGCCCTTGCCGAGTGCCTTGATCACGTTCTTGACGGCCTGCTCCGGGGTGATCCCGGTGATCATGCCGGCACGGACCAGGTTCTCGCAGGTCTCCATCGCGAGGTACGGGTTGATCGCCGACGCGCCGTACCCGATGAGCGACGCCACGTGGTGGACCTCGCGCACGTCGCCGGCCTCGACGATCAGGCCGACCTTCATGCGCTGCTCGGTGCGGATCAGGTGGTGGTGCACGGCGGCGAGCAGCAACAGGCTCGGCACGGGCGCCTGCTCGGCGTTGCCGTCGCGGTCCGACAGCACGATGAACTGCTTGCCCGACTCGATCGCGGCGTCGACCTCGTCGCACACGGCGGCGATGCGCTTCTGCATCGCCTTCTTGCCGGCGTCGACGCGGTACAGGCCCTTGATCGTGACCGTCAGGTGCCGACCCGACTCCGTCTCGAAGTGCTGCACCTTGGCGAGCTGGTCGTTGTCGATCACCGGGAAGTCGAGCGTGATCTGCTTCGCGTGCTCGGGACCGGCCGACAGCAGGTTCCGCTCCGGACCGAGGCCCATGCCCATCGAGGTGATGACCTGCTCGCGGATCGAGTCGAGCGGCGGGTTCGTCACCTGGGCGAACTGCTGGGTGAAGTAGTCGAACAGCAGCCGGGGGCGCTGCGAGAGCACCGCGATCGGGGTGTCGGACCCCATCGCACCGAGGGGCTCCGCGCCCACCTGCGCCATCGGGCGGAGCAGGATGCGGACTTCCTCCTCGGTGTAGCCGAACGCACGCTGGCGGCGGGTGACCGATGCCGGGGTGTGCACGATGTGCTCGCGGTCGGGCAGGTCGTTGAGGTTGATGCGCCCCTCGTCGAGCCATTCGCCCCAGGGGCCGGAGGACGCCAGGCCCTGCTTGACCTCGTCGTCCTCGATGATGCGGCCGGCCTCGGTGTCCACCAGGAACATCCGGCCGGGGCGCAGACGGCCCTTGCGGACGACCTTCGCGGCGGGCACGTCGATGACACCGGTCTCCGACCCCATGACGATGAGCCCGTCGTCGGTGACGAGGAAGCGCCCGGGACGCAGCCCGTTGCGGTCGAGGGTCGCGCCGACGAGCGAGCCGTCGGTGAAGGTGATGGCGGCCGGACCGTCCCACGGCTCCATGAGCATCGAGTGGTACTCGTAGAACGCCCGCAGCTCCGGGTCCATCCCGACCTGGTTCTCCCAGGCCTCCGGCACCATCATCGACACCGCGTGCGGCAGCGTCCGGCCGGTCAGGGTCAGGAGCTCGAGCACCTCGTCGAACGACGCCGAGTCGCTCGCACCGGGGCTGACGATCGGCAGCAGCGGCGCGACGTCGCCGAGCAGTTCGCTCTCGAGCTGCGACTGGCGTGCGCGCATCCAGTTGCGGTTGCCGCGCACCGTGTTGATCTCACCGTTGTGCGCGATCGTCCGGAAGGGCTGCGCGAGCGGCCACGACGGGAACGTGTTGGTCGAGTAGCGCGAGTGCACGATCGCGAGCTTCGACGCGAAGCGCTCGTCGCTGAGGTCCGGGTAGAACGGCTCGAGCTGCAGCGTCGTGACCATGCCCTTGTAGACCATGGTGCGGCTCGACAGCGACATGAAGTACAGGTCGTTCGCGTGCTCGGCGCGCTTGCGCAGCCGGTAGGTCTGGCGGTCCAGGGCGATGCCGCTCCAGGACGCGCCGTGCACGTCGTGGCGCACCGAGGCGACGAACAGCTGCTCGAATGCGGGCATGGCCGCACGCGCCAGGGTGCCGAGCACCTCGGGGCGCACCGGGACCTCGCGCCAGCCGAGGACCTTGAGGCCCTCTTCGCGCGCCAGTCGTTCGACGGCGCCCTTGACGGCGTGCCGGTCGCCCTCGTCGGTCGGCAGGTAGGCCGTGCCGACCGCGTACTCCCCCGCCGCCGGCAGGTCGAACGGCACCACGGCGCGCAGGAACTCGTCCGGCACCTGGCACAGGATGCCCGCGCCGTCGCCCGTGCCGGCGTCCGAACCGACGGCACCGCGGTGCTCGAGGTTGCGGAGGGCGCCGAGTGCAGCGTCGACGATGTCGTGGCCGGGCGTCCCGCGCAGCGTCGCGACCATCGCGAGACCGCAGGCGTCCTTCTCGTTCGCCGGGTCGTACATGCCGGTGGCGTCGGGGACCGCCGAGAACCGACGGTGCGGCGGCACGAGGGACTTCGGTGCCGAGGGCTGGAGTGGCTGGAGCGCCATGGGGGAACCGTCCTCACGAGGAAGTGGAACAGGGACAGCGGTGGCCCGGTGGTGCGTTCCGCCCAGACGGGCGGGACTGGTGCCCGTGCCCCGCTTGTGGCGGGGAGGAGTGCTCCTAGGCGCGGTCAGTGGGAGTCGTGACCGCTCCGGAGCCCTGGGCGACGAGGCGTTCGTCGTCGTCCTCGTGCTCCGAGAAGGTGTCGTCGGAGTCTACATCGGACTTCGGACGCGGCTCGCGACCGGGCAGGTACGGGCTCGGCTCCTTGCCGGTGTGCCGACGGGTCTGCACGATGAAGATGACGATCCCGAGCAGGATGGCCGCGAACGACATCCAGACGTTCGTGCGGATGCCCGCGAAGGTCTCGCTGGTGTCGACGCGGATCGACTCGAGGAAGGACCGGCCGACGCCGTACCAGATCAGGTACAGGGCGAGGACCTTGCCCCACTGGAGCGTGAACTTGCGGTCGAGCAGCAGGATGACGACGACGCCCAGGACGTTCCAGATGATCTCGTAGAGGAACGTCGGGTGGAAGAGCGTGCCCTCGGGCAGGCCCTTCGGGAACGCGGCGTTCGTCGACTCGATCTGCAGGCCCCACGGCAGGCTGGTCGGCATGCCGAAGAGCTCGTGGTTGAAGTAGTTGCCGAGCCGACCGAACGCCTGTGCGAGCAGCACCCCGGGCACCACCGCATCGATGAACGACGTGAACCGCAGGCCGACCTGGCGGCAGCCGATCCAGGCGCCGACGGACCCGAGGATCAGGGCGCCGAAGATGGCGAGCCCGCCCTCCCAGATGTACAGGAAGGACAGCGGGTCGATGCCGGGGCCGAAGTAGTCCGACACGTGCGTGAACACGTGGAAGAGCCGGCCGCCGATGATGCCGGCGGGCACCGCCCAGATCGCGATGTCGATGATGATCCAACGCTCGACGCCGCGCGCGTTGAGGCGGCGGTTCGCGAGCAGGACCGCGGCGACGATCCCGAGCAGGATGCAGATCGCGTACGCGTGGATGCGGAAGTCGAGCGGCAGCGACCAACCGAACACGTCGCGCAGCCAGGCGGTCAGGTCGAAGTACTGCCAGGCGGTGCTCGGGCTCGGGATGCTCAGGAGGGGCATGGAGGAACGGTCGCCTTTCGGAACTGACGGGGCGCGGTGTCGACGTGTCGTCGGCCCCGCTCACTGTAGCGCGGGTCGTGGGCCCGCCAGGAACTGGACTAGGAGCGGCGGGCGCCGGTGGTGAGGTCGGCCGCGCGGTCGGCGACCCCCTGCACCCCGAGGTCGGCCAGTGCGCGGACGAACGCCGAGCCGACGATCGCGCCGTCGGCGTACTCCAGGACCTCGGCGACCTGCTCGGCCGTCGAGATGCCGAGGCCCACGCAGGTGCGCGCGACGCCGGCGCCACGGAGCCGCGACACCACGGTGCGTGCAGCGACGTCGACGCCGGCCCGTGCTCCGGTGACGCCCATCGTCGAGACGGCGTAGACGAACCCGCGGCTCGCCTGCACCGCCTGCTGCATCCGGGCGTCGGACGAGGACGGTGCCGCGAGGAACACGCGGTCCAGGCCGGTCCGTTCCGACGAGGCCATCCACTCGGCGGCTTCGTCCGGGATCAGGTCGGGCGTGATGAGGCCCGCGGCTCCGGCGGCGACGAGGTCGTCGGCGAAGCGGTCCACGCCGTAGCGGAGGACCGGGTTCCAGTACGTCATCACGAGCACCGGCACGTCGGCGCGCTCGGTGATCTGGTGCACGGCGTCGAAGACCTGCGCGACCCGGAAGCCGTTCGCCAGGCTCTCCTCGGCCGCACGCTGGATGACCGGGCCGTCCATGACGGGGTCGGAGTACGGCAGGCCGAGCTCGATGACGTCCACGCCGTTCTCGGCGAGGGCGACGGCAGCGTCGACGCTGGTCTGCACGTCGGGGTACCCGGCGGGCAGGTAGCCGACGACGGCCCCGGCACGCTCGGCGTTGGCGGTGTCGATCGTCGTGGCGACGGTCTGGTTCGTGGTCACAGCTGCACCGCATTCTCGTCGAGGATGCCGAAGTAGCGACTGGCGGACGCCACGTCCTTGTCACCACGGCCGGACAGGTTCACGAGCACGACCCCCTCGGGGCCGAGCTCCTTGCCGAGCTTCATCGCACCCGCGAGCGCGTGCGCCGACTCGATCGCCGGGATGATGCCCTCGGTCTGGCTGAGCAGCCGGAACGCCTCCATCGCCTCGGTGTCGGTGATCGGCGCGTACTGTGCGCGACCGATCGACGCCAGGTAGGCGTGCTCCGGCCCGACGCTCGGGTAGTCGAGCCCGGCGGAGATGCTGTGGCTCTCGATGGTCTGGCCGTCCTCGTCCTGCATCAGGTAGGACTTCGCGCCCTGCAGGACGCCCTCGCGACCGAGCGTGATGCTCGCAGCGTGCCGACCGGTCTCGACGCCGTCGCCACCGGCCTCGAAGCCGTGCAGCGCGACGGACTCGTCGTCGAGGAACGCCTCGAAGATGCCCATCGCGTTCGAGCCGCCACCGACGCACGCGGCGACGGCGTCGGGGAGACGCCCGACGCGGTCGAGGACCTGCTGGCGCGCCTCTTCACCGATCACCTTGTGGAACTCGCGCACCATCTCGGGGAACGGGTGCGGGCCGGCGACCGTGCCGAGCAGGTAGTGGGTCGAGTCGACGTTCGCCACCCAGTCACGCAGGGCCTCGTTGATGGCGTCCTTCAGCGTGCGCGACCCGGTCTCGACCGGGATCACCTCGGCGCCGAGCAGGCGCATCCGGGCGACGTTGAGCGCCTGCCGCTCGGTGTCGACGGCGCCCATGTACACGACGCAGTCCATGCCGAACAGCGCCGCGGCGGTCGCCGTGGCCACGCCGTGCTGGCCGGCACCGGTCTCCGCGATGAGGCGGGTCTTGCCGAGCCGACGGGCCACGAGCGCCTGACCGAGCACGTTGTTGATCTTGTGCGACCCGGTGTGGTTCAGGTCCTCGCGCTTCAGGATCACGCGGGCACCACCGGCGTGCTTCGCGAACCGCGGCACCTCGGTGATGATCGACGGACGACCGGTGTAGTCGCGCTGGAGCTCGTCGAGCTCGGCACGGAAGGCCGGGTCCGCCCAGGCCGTGCGGAAGGCTGCCTCGAGCTCGTCGAGCGCCAGGACGAGCGACTCGGGGACGAAGCGTCCGCCGAAGTCACCGAAGTACGGGCCGTGCAGGTCGCGGAGTGAGGTCACGATGGGTCTTCCCGGGACGAGTCCGACGCGACCGGCGGTGCCGATGGTCGGACGGGTGGAACGTTCAGCCGCGGTCGGCGGCCTCGATGAACGACGCGAGGGTGGTGGCGGGGTCGGCACCCGTGACGAGCGCTTCCCCGACCAGGACGACGTCGGCACCCGCTGCGCGGTAGTGGGCGACGTCGGCGGGACCTGCGACGGCGGACTCGGCGACGCGCACGACCCCGTCGGGGATGCGGTCGGCGAGCGACCCGAAGAGGTCGCGATCGAGCGAGAAGTCGGTGAGGTCGCGCGCGTTGACGCCGAGGATCCGCGCACCGGCGTCGAGGCCACGGGAGACCTCGTCGGCGGAGTGCGCCTCGACCAGCACGCGCATGTGGAGCTCTTCGGCCAGCGTGTGGAGCTCGACCAGCTGCTGCTGCTCGAGCGCGGCCACGATGAGCAGCACGACGTCGGCGCCGGCAGCTCGGGCCTCGACGACCTGGTACGGGTCGGCGATGAAGTCCTTGCGCAGCACGGGGATGCCCACGCGGGCCTTGACGGCTTCGAGGTCGGCGAGACTGCCGAGGAACTTGCGCCCCTCGGTCAGGACGCTGATCGTCGACGCGCCACCGCGCTCGTAGTCGGCAGCGAGGGCGGCCGGGTCCTCGATGGGGGCCATCGAGCCACGGGACGGGCTGGCGCGCTTGACCTCGGCGAGGATCTTCACCCGGTCGCCCGGGGCGAGGAACGCGAGGGCGTCGAGCGGCGACGCCACCCGGTCGAGGTCGCGTTCGACGTCCGAGTACGGGCGGTCGACACGACGGGCGGCGGCGTCCTCGAGCGCGCCCGCGACGAGGGTCTCGAGCACGTTCGGCATGCGAGTCCTACTCGGCGTGGTGCTTGGCGACGTACTTCGGGCCGTTCACGCCGTAGCCGGCCTTGGCCATGACCGCGCCGATGACCAGACCGATGACGACGACGGCAGCGGAGACCCAGACGCCCCACGGCTGGTCGAACCAGAAGAACAGCGTGCCTGCCGCGAATCCGATCAGCATGATCACGACGGCGGTCCAGGCGGCCGGCGAGTGGCCTTCGCCGAGTTCTGCGGGCTCAGTGTTGCTCACGGTGCTCCTCGTTCTGCTCCGGCGTCGTCGGTCGACCGACGCCCATCCGATCCTACCGTGCCGTCGGTCGGGTCGACCCCAGCACTGAGGTCGTCCCAGTCCACGACGGCGTCGCGCACGACCGGGGCTGCGGCGCGGGCGTCGGCGGCGGCTCCCGCGGTCGCCGCGCCGTACTTCCGGCTCGGACCGGGCCACGCACGCTGCACCACGATGACGACGACACCGAGCAGGACGGCCAGGACCCCACCGGCGATGCCGACGGCCGGCCAGAGCGACACGTCGACGCCGGACACGACGCGGCGCACGGCGGTCAGGTCGCTGACCCCGGCCACCGCGCCGACGGCACCCTTCGCCGCGGCGACCGGGTCACCGAGTGCGGTGATGCCGCTGACCACGACGCCGAGTCCGAGCAGGATCTCGACGCACGCGAGCACGATGCGCAGCACCCGGCCGGCGATGGTCATCGCGAGGAACAGGGCCAGGCTCGCGATCGCCAGGGCGGTGTACTGCGGCACGACCGCGGCCCCGTCGGCGTCGACCGTCGAGGTGACTGCCGCACCGGCGTGCAGGTCCACGGTGAACCAGGTCTGCGTCCACGCGAGCATGATGATGCCGGCGACGAGCAGTCCGGCGACGACGACGATCGGGCGCGAGCGCTTCACGAGCGCACCTCGCGCATCCGGTTCGCCGTGGCCACGGCCCGCAGGGGTGCCGCCGCCTTGTTGATGGTCTCCTCGTGCTCGGTGGCCGGGTCGGAGTCCGCCACCAGGCCGGCACCGGCCTGCACCCGTGCCACGCCGTCCTTGATCAGGGCGGTGCGGATCGCGATCGCGATGTCCGCGTCACCGGCGAAGTCGAAGTAGCCGACGACACCGGCGTAGGCACCGCGCTTCGCCGGCTCGAGCTCGTCGATGATCTCCAGCGCGCGGGGCTTCGGCGCACCGGACAGGGTGCCGGCCGGGAACGTCGCCCGGAACACGTCGATGGCGGACATCCCCGGACGCACCGCACCCTCGACGCTCGACACCAGGTGCATGATGTGACTGAAGCGCTCGACCGTCATGAACTCGGTGACCGCGACGGTACCGGGCTCGCAGACCTTCTGCAGGTCGTTGCGGGCCAGGTCGACGAGCATCAGGTGCTCGGCGCGTTCCTTCGGGTCGTCGAGCAGGTCGTCGCCGAAGCGGACGTCCTCTTCCGGGGTCGCACCACGTGGACGCGACCCGGCGATCGGGTGCGTGATGGCGCGGCCGGACTGCACCTTCACCAGGGCCTCCGGCGAGGCGCCGACGATCCAGTACCGCTCGTCGGCGGTGTCCGCCAGGGCCAGGAAGTACATGTACGGACTCGGGTTCAACGTCCGGAGGACCCGGTACACGTCGAGCGGGTCGGCGGTCACCTCGTGGTCGAAGCGCTGCGAGATCACGACCTGGAACACGTCGCCGTCGCGGATGAACTCCTTCGAGCGCTCCACCGCGGCCATGTACTCGTCCGGCGTGGAACGGTGCGTCGGCGTCGGCTCGGCGATCTCGAACGCCTCGGCGACGGTCGCGTCGCTCGGCTGGACGAGGTCGGCCTGCAGGCGGTCGAGGCGGCGCTGCGCGTCGGACCAGAGCGTGTCGGCGTCGTCGGTGCCGTCGTTCAGCACGCTCGCGACGAGCAGGACGAGCCCCGTGCGGTGGTCGAGCGCGACGAGCTCGGAGACGAAGGACAGTGCCTGTCCGGGCACGTCGAAGTCGGCCGGCGGCACGTTCGGCAGGTGCTCGAGCTGGCGCACGGCCTCCCACCCGATGAACCCGACCGTCCCGCCGACGAGCGGCGGGGAGCCGGGCACCCGCGGGGTGGCCCAGCGCTCGTGCAGGCGTGCCAGGACCTCGAGCGGTTCGCCGTCGAGTGAGCCGACCGCACGTTCGGCGTCGATGCCGGTGTCGATCCAGGCGGCACGGTCGCCCTCCTGCGTGAGGACGCCGAAGCTGCGCACACCGACGAACGACCAGCGCGACCAGAGGCCGCCCTGGCCCGCGGACTCCAGCAGGAACGACCCGGGCCGGCCGTCGGCGAGCTTCCGGTAGACACCCACCGGCGTCTCGCTGTCGGCGTAGAGCGCGCGCACCACCGGGACGACGCGGTGGTCGCTCAGCAGGGCGTCGAACTCCGGCCGGGAGGTCGTGTGCGGCGCATCGGAGATCGTCGCGGTCGTCATCGGGTCGCCTCCACTGCCGTGTCGGCCGGGGCAGACATGGTCGCGTCCGTCGGCGCCGACGCCGCTGTGCCGGTCGGGGCTGACGCCGTCGTGGGCGCGAGCGGATCGACGTCGAAGCAGCGGTGCGCCCCGGTGTGGCACGCGGCACCGACCTGCTGCACGGTGACGAGCAGGGTGTCGGCGTCGCAGTCGAACGCCGCGTCGCGCACGTACTGCGCGTGCCCCGACGTGTCGCCCTTCCGCCAGTACTCGTTCCGCGACCGCGACCAGAAGGTCACGCGCCCCTCGGTGAGGGTGCGGCGGAGCGCTTCCCGGTCCATGTACCCGAGCATGAGGACGTCCTTCGACGACTCCTCTTGCACGATGGCGGGGAGCAGCCCGTCCGCACCGAAACGTGCGCGGTCGAGGACCGCGTCGGTGTCGGTGCTGGTGCTGTCGGTCATGAGACTCCTAGCCTACGGCGGCGGATCAGCGGGCGGCGGCGGTTCAGCGGACGGCGTGGCCGGTCGCGCGCAGCGCGGCCTTGACGTCGCCCACCGTCATCTCGCCACGGTGGAAGACGGACGCGGCGAGGAGGGCATCCGCACCCGCGTCGACGGCGGGGGCGAAGTGGTCGACCCGACCCGCGCCTCCCGAGGCGATGACCGGGACCCGCGCGACCGACCGCACCGCGGCGACGAGCTCGAGGTCGAACCCGTTCTTCGTACCGTCCGCGTCGATGGAGTTGACGAGCAGCTCCCCCGCACCCCGCTCGACGGCGTCGCGCGCCCACGCGATCGCGTCGATGTCGGTCTCCGTGCGGCCGCCGTGCGTGGTGACCACGAAGCCGGACGCGGTCCGGTCGGAGCGCTTGACGTCGAGCGACAGCACCACGGCCTGCGCGCCGAACCGGTCGGCGATCTCGCCGACGAGGTCGGGCCGGGCGATCGCGGCGCTGTTCACGCCGATCTTGTCCGCGCCGCACTGCTGCAGGCGGGACACGTCGTCGACGGAACGGACGCCACCACCCACCGTGAGCGGGATGAAGACCTGCTCGGCGGTGCGGGTGACCGTGTCGTACATCGTGGCGCGGTTCTCGACCGTGGCACCGACGTCGAGGAAGGTCAGCTCGTCGGCGCCCTGCTCGTAGTAGCGCGCGGCGAGCTCGACCGGGTCACCGGCGTCCTGCAGGTCGAGGAAGTTCACGCCCTTGACGACCCGGCCGGCCTTGACGTCGAGGCACGGGATGACGCGGACGGCCACGCCGCCCGGCGCCGTGGCTGCCGCGGTCACAGCCGGGCCGCGTGGATCGGGCTGACGAGGATGGCGCGGGCACCGAGGTCGTACAGGGCGTCCATGATGAGGTTCGCGTCGTCGCGCGGGATCATCACGCGCACCGCGGACCAGTCGCGGCCGTGCAGCGGCGAGACCGTCGGCGACTCGATGCCGGAGGCGACGGCCGTCGCCTGCTCGAGCAGCGCGGTGGGGATGTCGTAGTCGAGCATGACGTAGCCGCGGGCGACGAGCACGCCCTGCAGTCGACGGCGGAGCACGTCGATGCCCGGGATCGTCTCGTCGGTCGACACCAGCAGCGCGGTCGACTCGAGGATGACCGGACCGAAGATCTCGAGGCCGGCCTGCCGCAGCGTGCTGCCCGTCGACACCACGTCGGCCACGGCGTCGGCGACACCGAGACGCACCGCGCTCTCGACCGCCCCGTCGAGCTTGACGAGCGTCGCCGTCACCCCGTGGCGGGCGAGGAAGTCGCCGACCAGGCCCGGGTAGCTCGTGGCGACGCGGACGCCGTCGAGGTCCTGCAGGGTGCTGTACCTGCCGGGCGCGCCGGCGAAGCGGAAGGTGGAGTCGGCGAAGCCGAGCGCGTCGACCTCGTGCGCCTCGGAACCGGAGTCGAGCAGCAGGTCGCGGCCGGTGATCCCGACGTCGAGTGCGCCGGAGCCGACGTAGGTCGCGATGTCCCGCGGGCGGAGGAAGAAGAACTCGACGCCGTTGCGCTCGTCGAGCAGGTGCAGCGCCTTCGGGTCGCGGCGACCGGCGTACCCGGCCTCGCGCAGCATGTCGGACGCGGTCTCGGACAGGGAACCCTTGTTGGGCACGGCGATGCGGAGCATCAGGGAGTCTGCTTTCTGGTCGGGGTCGTGGCGGATCGAGGTCGGTGCACGGGCAGTGCCCGAGCGCGCCCTACAGATGTCGCCAGATGTCCGCCGGGGACAGCCCCTTCGCCACCATGAGGACCTGCAGGTGGTACACGAGCTGCGAGATCTCCTCCGAGGTGCGCTCGTCGCCCTCGTACTCGGCCGCCATCCAGACCTCGGCCGCTTCTTCCACGATCTTCTTGCCGATCTGGTGCACGCCGGCGTCCAGTTCGGCGACGGTGCCGGAGCCCTCGGGGCGCGTGCGCGCCTTCTCGGTGAGCTCCTGGAACAGGTCGTCGAACGTCTTCACGCGGTCCAGGCTACCGGTCTCCGCTGACGCTGCCGACGTACCGTCCGGACGGGTCGCGCTCATGCCCGCGCCCGCGCGGCCGCTTCGCGCAGGTCCGTGATCCGCGCGGCGGGCTCACCGCCGTACACGGCCGACCCGGCGACGAGCGTGTCGGCGCCGCTGCGCACGGCCTCGGGCACGGTGTCCACCGAGATGCCGCCGTCGACCTCGAGCCACACGTCGAGTCCCGAGGCGTCGACCGCCGCACGGGCGTCGGCGAGCTTCGGCATCACGGACGGCATGAACGACTGCCCGCCGAAGCCGGGCTCGACGGTCATGAGCAGGATCATGTCGTAGGCGTCGAGATGGTGCAGCACCTGCGTGATCGGGGTGCCCGGCTTCACCGCGACGGCCGCGCGGGCGCCGTTCGAGCGGATCGCGGCGGCCGTGGCCACGGGGTCGTCCGCGGCCTCGAAGTGGAACGTCACGCTCGACGCACCGGTCTCGGCGTACTTCGGTGCGTTGACGTCGGCGTCGGTGAGCATGAGATGGACGTCGAGCGGCACCGGGGAGACCTGCTGCAGGCGCTCGACGATCGGCAGCCCGAGCGTCAGGTTCGGCACGAAGTGGTTGTCCATCACGTCGACGTGCACCAGGTCGGCGGTCTCGATGCGGTGGAGTTCACGCTCGAGGTTCGCGAAGTCGGCGGACAGGATGCTCGGCGAGATGCGGATCGTCACCGGGCAAGCCTACCGGCGCGTGTGCGCCGGACCGCTCCGCGGCGACGTCAGCGGGCGCCGACGACCCGGGTGCCGAGCTCCGAGCCGAGCATCGTCCCGAGCGCGGCGTCGACGAGCCGCTCGCCCTGCGCCCGGTCGATCCGGCGCGAGACGACCAGCGTGGCGATCCCCTGCATGGTCGCCGCGAACAGGAGCTTGAAGAGGAGTCGGGCGTCTGCACCGTCGTCGCCTGCCGCCGCGGTTCCCACGGCACCCTCGAGCACCGCGAACAGCGACTCCGCGGCCGCCTGCACCGGCCCGGGGCGGCCGGTCGTCTTCGCCTGGAACATGAGGTCCATCAGCGCGGCGTCGTCGATCGCGAAGTCCACGTACGCCAGGGCGACCCGGCGGAACCGGTCCTCCAGCCCGTCGGCACCGGACAACGCCCGGCGCACGGCAGCGGTCAGGCGGTCGAAGCCGAGTTCGGCGAGGGCGTCGAGGAGTGCCTGACGATCGACGAAGTGACTCCGGGGGGCGCCGTGACTGACCCCGGCACGCCGGGCGAGGTCGCGGAGCGAGAGTCCGTCGACCCCGGACTCCCGCAGCACCGCGACGGCCTCGTCGAGCAGCACCGCCCGCAGGTTCCCGTGGTGGAAGGGCCGCTCGGTCATGAGGACATCTTAAACCCGAACTAGGCATTGACTATTTTATAGGCGACGCCTACTTTGACCAGATGCCTGCAGATCAGACCCTCCTCGTGTTCGGCGCGACCGGCCAGACCGGCCAGCACTTCACCCGGCTCGCGCTCGACGCCGGTCATCGCGTCCGCGCCGTCGTCCGGACGCCGTCGAAGCTGGCCGTCCAGCACGACGACCTGCAGGTCGTGCAGGGCTCGGTCACCGACGACCTCGACCTCGACGCACTGCTCGACGGCGTGACGGGCGTGGTCGTGATGCTCGGGGACGTCGCCGCGCAACGCGAGCGACCTGTCAACACGCAGTTCGTCCGCGCCCTCGTGCCGGCCATGCGCCGGAACGGCACCCGGCGCCTGCTGTACCAGGCCGGCGGGCTGAGCGCCCCGCCCGGCAAGCGGCTCGCCCCCGTGCTCCGCGTCGTCCGGTCGACGCTCGCGCGGGACTACCTCGGCCAGCACGCGGACAACGAGGCGGTCATGCGCTACCTCGACGCCGAAGCGCAGGACATCGCCTGGACCGTCCACCGGGCCGGTATCGGCTCGGACGGTCCCACGAAGGGCGAGCTCCGCCGGTCGGCGCGGTGGATCAGCATCGGCACGTTCCGGGACTGCGCCGCGTACAACCTGCGGGCGCTGTTCGACGACACGGCCGTGCACACGTGCGACGGCAGCGCCTACCGGCGCGCGGCTTGAACGCCGGGCGACCCGCTCAGCCGACGCGACGGAACAACGCGATGAACATCGCATCCGTGCCGACCCGGTGCGGCCACAGCTGCGCCGTGTTGCCGTCCGCGATCTGCGGGTCGCGCGCGGCGACCCCCCGGACGATCGTCGCGGTGTCGAGCTGCTCGAGGACTCCCCCGTGCCGCCCCATCAGCGCGTCGACCTGCCCGCGCGTCTCGGCCAGGTGCGGCGAGCACGTGACGTACGCGAGCGTCCCGCCCGGTGCGAGCACCCGGACCGCGGCGTCGAGCAGCTCGGTCTGCAGGGCCGCGAGCTCCTGGACGTCCTCGGGGGTCTTCCGCCAGCGTGCTTCCGGACGCCGGCGCAGGGCGCCGAGGCCGGTGCACGGCGCGTCGAGCAGGATGCGGTCGAAGGTCATCCCGGTGCCGTCGCGGCCGTAGCGCCGGGCGTCGCCCTCGACGACGCGGACGTGGTCGCCGAACACCCCGAGGGCGTTCCGAACGAGTCCGGCACGCGCCGGCACGAGTTCGTTCGCGACGAGGGTCGCGCCGCCCTGCTGCGCCTCGGCGGCGAGCAGCGCGGCCTTGCCGCCGGGGCCGGCGCACATGTCGAGCCAGCGCTCGCCCTCGCGGACCTCGGACGACCGGCTCAGCGCGAGGGCGGCGAGCTGCGAGCCCTCGTCCTGCACGCGCAGGCGCCCGGCAGCGACGCCCGGCACGCGCGCGGGGTCACCGGAGATGCCCCGGATCCCGACGGGCGAGACCGGCAGGGCGTCGGCGGCCGGCACGGGGTCGGCGGTCCGGACGGGAGGCACGGTGCCGGTCGCGCCGTCGGCCTCCGGTTCGTCGTCGGCGGGCACCAGGGTCGCCGGCACGTCCGCCGCGCCGGTCGCGTCGGCGAACGCGGCATCGGCGTCTGCGTCGTCGTCGTCGGGCACCGTGCGCGTGGTCGCGGTGGCGATGTCCTCGTCGGTGGCGAGCCCGGGCAGCGCCGCGAGCTGCACCCGGGGCGCGGCGTTGTCGGCGGCGAGCAGGGCGGCGAGCTCGTCGCGGGAGCGTTCGGCGGCGAGGGCGTCGCGCAGTGCCGAGACGACCCAGACCGGGTGCGACCACCGCGTGGCGAGCAGGGCGTCGCCACCACGGCCCTCGGTGATCTGCGCGTCCCACTCGTCGTCGGTGCGCGCGGCGATCTTGCGCATCACGGCGTTCACGAAGCCGGTGGCACGGCGGGCACCGACCTCGCGGGCGAGCTCGACCGTGGCGTCGACCGCGGCGTGCGTCGGGGTGCGCATGGCGAGCAGCTGGTGGGCGCCGAGCCGCATCACGTCGAGGACGTCGGCCTCGATGTTCTCCGGCCGACGACCCGACGCCAGCGCGATGATGACGTCGTAGCGACCGAGCATCCGGATCGAGCCGTAGGTGAGCTCGGTGGCGAACGCGGCGTCGCGCGCGGTGAGGCCGGCACGACGGATGCGTGTCGGCAGCAGCAGGTTCGCGTACGCGTCGTCGACCTGCACGGCGCGGAGCACGTCGAACGCGACACGACGGGCGTTCGCGGGACGGGGACCGCGGCGGGCGCCCCGGGTGTTCGTCGGCTGGCTCATGCGAGGACCTTCCCGTCCAGTTCGCCCAGGCCACGGGCCCAGGCTGCGGCGTCCATCGCCTTCTTGCCGGCCGGCTGCACCTCGAGCAGCGCCAGCGGAGTGTCACCGGTCCCGACCAGCAGCCGACCGCCGTGGAGTGCCAGCGCACCGGGCGCGAGCTGCGGGGCGGGGTCCGCGGGGCCTCCTGTCAGACGGTTGCTGCGGAGCAGCTTCACGCGGGTCTCGCCGAGGTGGGCGTACGCGCCGGGCTCGGGGGTGACCCCGCGCAGACGGGCGTGCACGACCGCCGCCGGAGCGTCGAAGTCGATGCGCCCGTCGTCGATGGTCGTCTTCGGCGCGAGCGTCGGCTCGCCGGTCTGCTCGGTCGCGACGGCCGTGCCGGCGGCGATGGCGTCGACCACCCGGGCGACGGTCTCGGCACCGGACTCCGCCATGGCGGCGAGGACCTCGCCGGCGGTCGCCTCCGGGTCGATCTCGAACGGGTCCGCCGCGAACACCGGGCCGGCGTCGAGCGCCTCGACGAGCTGGAAGACCGACGCGGCGGTGCGGGTGTCCCCCGCCATCACGGCCCGCTGGACCGGCGCGGCGCCGCGGTACGCCGGCAGGTCGGAGAAGTGCAGGTTGACCCAGCCGAGGCGCGGGGCGTCGAGCGCGGGACGGCGGAGCAACGCGCCGTAGGCGACGATGACACCGAGGTCGACGTCGAGCGCAGCGATGCGCGCGGTGACGTCGTCGTCGACGCGGCTCGCCTCGATGACGGGCAGCCCGAGCTCCGCGGCGACCTGCGCGACCGGCGTCGGCGTCAGCACGCGCTTCCGGCCCTGCGGTGTCGGCGGACGCGTGAGGACCGCGGCGATCTCGTGGTCGGACGCCGCCAGACGGCGGAGGGTGGGGACGGCCGCAGCGGGGCTGCCGGCGACGACGAGACGCATGGGTTCGATCCTCCCACGCGCGCGCTCGGTGGACTGACCCGAACCGGGCCCGCGCCGGGTGGGTACGGTCTGCGGCACAGTACGAGAGGGGTTCCCATGTCCGACGTCACCACGTCCACCGACCGCTTCGCAGGGTCCAGCATCCAGAAGGTCGCGCTGCTCGTCGGCGTCGTGTTCCTGCTCGTCGGCATCGCCGGGTTCGTGCCCGGGCTGACGTCCGGCTCGCTCGCGGGTGCCGGCCACGGGTCGATGGCGATGCTGCTCGGGGTCTTCCAGGTGTCGGTGCTGCACAACGTCGTGCACCTGCTGTTCGGGGTCGTCGGGGTGCTCGCGGCGGGGTACGCCACCGGGTCGCGGATGTACCTGGTGCTCGGCGGGGTCGTCTACTTCGTGCTCTGGGTCTACGGGCTGTTCACCGCCGGGCACTCGTTCGGCGCGAACTTCGTGCCGCTGAACTGGGCGGACAACTGGCTGCACCTCGTGCTCGCGGTCGGGATGGTCGCGCTCGGCGTGGTGTTCCCGCGCGTCGGCGGGCGGGCCGTGCGCGCCTGACGCTGCTGCGCGGCGGACTCGTTTCGCGACGAACCACTCGTTGATCGACGCGTGGTTCGTCGGAAGGTGCACACGCATCGGGTGCGTGCGCATCGGCCGACAGAACACGAGGTGATCGACGCGTGGAACGTCGCAAGGTGCGAACGCACACGGCCCGGGAGGCGCGGCGCAACTCCGCCACGGAGGCCCCGCCCCGACGGCCGGTGCGGGTCAGACCTCGCTGAAGGGTTCGGCGTCGTCGAGCCGGACCCGCAGCGTCGGTGCCGCCCGACGCCGGTTGCCGCCCTTCAGCACCCGCCGGGTCGACGACCGCCGGATGACCTCGGCCTTCAGGGTCGCCGCGACCTCGGCACCGTGGGCGTACGGGAACCGCACGATCGCCCGGACCGTGCCCGGCAGGGCGTCGTCCTCGACGGGGACCGGGCCGAGCACCGGGCCCGCGGTCGCCCCCTCGAGGGCCCCGACCGCGGCGGTGACGGCCTCGTCGGTGCCGGTCATCGTCGCGACGCGGACCGCCGGCGGGAAGTGCAGTTCGCGCCGGTCGGTGAGTTCGTCGTGCGCGGGACCGTCGAGCCGCCAGAGCGCCATCGCCGTCGCGAGCTTACCGCCGATGCCGACCAGGTACGCCTCGGCCCCGGGAGCACCCTTCGCGGCGGCGTTCGTCCAGAACCGGAGCACGTCCTCCTGCACGCGCAGTCCTTCGCGCGCGAGCATCTTCTCGCCGTCGAGCAGCAGGACGCACGCGTAGCCCCCGGGCACGCTCGGCTCGGCGCCACGGGTCGCGACGACGACGGAGGGCCGCGCGGGGACCTCGTCGAGCGGGCGTGAGCCGTCGGCCACCACGATCCGGGTGCCGGGGAACGCCCGCCCGAGTTCGTCCGCGGTGCGTTGGGCGCCCTGTCCCACGGGCTTCACGGTGCCGTTGCCGCACGTCGGGCAGCGGAACCCCACCGCGAGGGCACCGCAGAACCGGCACTGCGGCGTGGCACCGCGGTGCGGACTGCCGAGCGGACCGCCGCAGATCCGGCAGTGCGCCCGCTCACCGCACTCCGCGCAGACGAGTCCGGTGCCGAACCCGGGGCTCGCGACCTGCACGAGCACCGGGCCGTGCTGGCTGGCCTCGCGCGCGGCACGCCAGGCAGAGCTCGGGATGCGTGCCTGCGCGGCGTACCCCTCGGCCGAGGTCTGCTGCACGGTCGGGATGACCTTCGGGGTCTTCACCCGGAACGGCGTGACGTCCTGCAGCCAGTGCAGTTCGACGAGCCGCTGCACGTCGGTGCTGCGGGCGTGCGAGACGAACAGCAGTGCGGCGCCCGACTGCGCCGCCCGCACGAGGGCGACGTCACGCGTGTGCACGTACGGCGCGCGCTGCTCGATGAACGAGGCGTCGCCGTCGTCCCACATCGCGATGAGCCCGAGATCCGTGGCCGGTGCGTACACCGCCGTCCGGTTGCCGATCGCGACGACGGGGTGCGTCCGCGCCCGCAGGAGTGCCTTGGCCCGCTGTCCGTTCGTCTGCTTGGCGTCGAAGCGCACGACCCGTTCCGGCGGCAGCACTGCAAGCAGCGCGCGCTCGAGGTCGATCACGTCGCGGAAGTCGGGGACGGCGATGACGGCGGACTGCTCGCTCGCCAGCGTGTGGGCGGCGGCCTGGGCGAGGGTGGCGGCCCAGCCGGGCACCCAGATCGGATCGGAGTCGCCGTCGCTCTCGTCGCTGGTGGGCCCGGCCAGCGCCACGGGGTGGGGAACGGCCGCGACCGCAGCGCGATCGTGCTCGGCGATCACGCCTTCGAGCATGCCCGGGGTGTAGCCGGTCACCGGCGGTGCGGACACCGGGGGCGGGGACCACGAGGTGTCCCGCGCGAGCCAGGCCTTCTCGGCGCGGACCTGGCGGGTCGGCACGGCCAGGCGCAGGACGTCGGACGCCACACCGGCGGCACGGTCGGCCACGGCGCGGGCGAGCTTCCAGATCTCCGGCGCCAGGACCGGGACGGGTGACACCAGGGTCTCGATCGCGCTGAGCTCACCCGGGTAGTCGCCCTCGTCGACGATCTCGACGACGTAGCCGTCGGACATCCGGGCCCCGGTGCGGAGCGGGACCTTCACGCGGACGCCCGGCACGCAGTCGTCCTCGAGCTCGGCCGGCACCCGGTAGTCGAACAGACGGTCCAACTGCGGGAGCGGCGAGTCGAGGACGACGCGCGCGACGGTGGTCACGCGGTGCCTCAGACGGCGGCGGTGACGAGCCCTGCGGCGGCGCGGAGTTCCTCGACGCGGTCGAGTTGCTCCCAGGTGAACCCGGGGAGCTCGCGGCCGAAGTGTCCGTACGTCGCGGTCTGCGCGTAGATCGGACGGAGCAGGTCGAGGTCGCGGATGATCGCGGCCGGACGCAGGTCGAAGACCTGGCGGATCGCGGCTTCGATGGTGGCGTCGTCGACGTGTCCGGTGCCGAAGGTCTCGACGTAGAGTCCGACGGGCTTCGCGCGGCCGATCGCGTAGGCGACCTGCACCTCGATCCGGTCGGCGAGGCCCGCGGCGACCGCGTTCTTCGCGACCCAGCGCAGCGCGTACGCCGCCGAGCGGTCGACCTTCGACGGGTCCTTGCCGCTGAACGCGCCGCCACCGTGACGGGAGGCCCCGCCGTACGTGTCGACGATGACCTTGCGGCCGGTGAGTCCGGCGTCGCCCTGGGGGCCACCGATCTCGAAGCGACCCGTCGGGTTGACGATGACGTCGACGTGCGAGGAGTCGAGGTCGACGAGGTCGAGCACCGGACGGATCACGTGCTCGGTGATCTCGGCGGTGAGCTGCTCCAGCGTGACGCTCGGCGAGTGCTGCGTCGACAGGACGACGGTCTCGACGGTCTTCGGCACGACGCCGTCGTAACCGACGGTGACCTGCGTCTTGCCGTCCGGGCGCAGGAACGCCAGCTCGCCGGACTTGCGCACGGCGGCCAGACGCTCGGCCAGGCGGTGCGCCAGCCAGATCGCGACCGGCATGTACTCGGGGGTCTCGTTCGTCGCGAAGCCGAACATGATGCCCTGGTCGCCGGCACCCTGACGGTCGAGCGGGTCGACCGCGCCGGTGCGGGAGTCGAGCGACTCGTCGACGCCCTGCGCGATGTCCGGCGACTGCGCACCGATCGACACCTCGACGCCGCACGTGGCGCCGTCGAAGGAGACGTCCGACGAGTTGTAGCCGATGCCCGTGATGACGTCACGGACGAGCTTGGGGATCTCGACGTAGCCCGAGGTCGTGACCTCGCCGGCGACGTGCACGAGGCCGGTCGTCACCATCGTCTCGACGGCGACCCGAGCGTGCGGGTCCACCGTGAGCAGTGCGTCGAGGATGCTGTCCGAGATCTGGTCGCAGATCTTGTCGGGGTGCCCCTCGGTCACCGACTCGGACGTGAAGAGGCGCAGAGCAGCTGCAGTCACCGGGATCAGTCGGAGGGCTGCTGCTGCTTGGTGACGGTGAGCTTGTCCTCGTTGATCTCGTGGAGAGCCACGGACAGCGGCTTGTCGTCGATCGTCGAGTCGACGAGCGGGCCGACGTTGTCGAAGAGCGAGCCCTCGTGCAGGTCGGCGTAGTAGTCGTTGATCTGACGCGCGCGCTTGGAAGCGAAGATGACGAGCGCGTACTTCGACTCGACCTTGCTGAGCAGGTCGTCGATGGGCGGGTCGATGATGCCCTGGGGGTTGGCCATGGAGTCTCCTCGTCGTCGGTGCACCCGTCAGGGCGCAGAGAACAAGTCTACGACCTGTCGTGCCGCGGTGCCGACATCGGAGTTCACGATGCGGACGTCGAACTCGTCCTGGGCGGCCAGTTCGACCTTCGCGGTGTCGAGTCGACGCGCCTGTTCCTCGGGCGACTCGGTGCCGCGGCCGATGAGTCGACGCACCAGTTCTTCCCACGTCGGGGGCAGCAGGAACACGAGCACGGCCTCGGGCATGGCGTCACGGACCTGGCGAGCACCCTGCAGGTCGATCTCGAGCATGACCCGCTCGCCGGCGTCGAGCGCTCGGTCGATCGGCGGCCGCGGGGTGCCGTACCGGTACGAGTTGTGCACCGTGGCCCACTCGAGCAGTTCGCGCTCGCGGATCATCCGGTCGAACTCGGCGTCGTCCACGAAGTAGTAGTGCACGCCGTCGACCTCGCCCGGGCGGGGCTTCCGGGTCGTGGCGGAGACGCTGAGGTTCACGTCCGGGTACTGCTCGCGGATGTACGCGCTCACCGTTCCCTTGCCGACGGCGGTCGGCCCGGCGAGGACGACGAGCTTCGAGGCACCGCGCTTGCGACCGCGCGCGGCGAGCCAGTCGGCCAGGGCCGTGCGCTGCCGGGTGCCGAGGCCCCCGAGGCGCTTCGACGGCGCGATGCGCAGGGTGCCCATGATCGACTCGGCACGCGCCGGACCGATGCCGGACAGGCTGACGAGCAGGTCGCGCACCCGGAGCGAGCGCTCCGCCGAGGTCGTGTCGACGAGGGCGTCGTCCCATGCCGATCGAGCGACCTCGAGTGCCGAGCGCTCCCCCGACGCGACCTGGGACTTCACCGCGGCCCGGGCGCGTCGCGCGGCGACCGCTGCCTGGGCCGCCGCGACGCGGTCGACCTCCGGTGGCGTGCGGTGGGCCGGCAGTTCGGTGCCGTCGGTGCGGTCGCCTTCGGTGCGGTCGCCGTCGGTGCGGTCACCGTCGGTGGTCATGCTGCGGCCCCGAGTGCCGCGCGGATCCGGTCGGCGCGGTCGGACACGAGTGCCGTGACCCCGTCCGGACCGTCGGTCAGCAGACCGCGCGACTCGCTGACGAGCACCTGCTCGGCGCGCGCACCGTACAGCGCACGGAGGTCCTCGATCCGGGCGCCCTGGGCACCGAAGCCCGGGGCGAGCACCGGCGCGGTGCCGATCGCGTCCGCGTCGATGCCGAAGTCGTCGAGGTGAAGGGTCGCGCCGAGCACGAGCCCGACGTCGCCGAGGGCCTGGTCGCCCGCGGCCCGGTTGTCGTCTGCCACGTCCAAGACGATACCGGCAGCCACGGACCGCCCGGCACGCGGGCCCTCCGCCAGGACCGCGGTCTGCAGCACCCGCGCCTCCGGGTTGCTCGTCGCGGCGAGCACGAAGACCCCGGCACCGTTCCGCCGAGCGACGTCGACCGTCCCGCTGAGCGAGCCGTAGCCCAGGTACGGCGACACCGTCATCGCGTCGGCCGCGAACGGCCCGTCACGGTCGAGCCACGCGAGTGCGTAGTCGTCACCGGTCGACCCGATGTCGCCCCGCTTCACGTCGGCGACGACCAGGAGGCCCGCATCACGTGCACGACGGATCGTCGCGTCGAGCGCGCGGTAACCCGCCACCCCCGCCGCCTCGAAGAACGCGATCTGCGGCTTCACGATCGCCGCGCGGCCGGCGGCCGCGTCGACCAGGGCCGCGCCGAAGGCCGTCAGGCCCTGCTCGTCGCGGCCGAGCCCCCACGCCGCCAGGGTGGTGGCGTGGGGGTCGATGCCGACGCAGAGCGGTGAACGCTCGCGCATCGCGGACGCGAGCCGATCACCGAAGGAGGCCGGGCCTCCCGTCTGCCCCTCGCTCACCAGGTGGCGCGCTCCCGCGCGTAGTCCTGCAGGCTCCGGACGTTGAGCGGCGTGCCGATCGTCTCGATCGCCGCGACCGCCGCACCGATCTGCGCGATCGTCGTGAACAGCGGCTTGTCCGCTGCGACCGTGGCCGCACGGATCTCGTACCCGTCCGCACGACCGGCGGCACCCGACGGCGTGTTGATGACGATGTCGACCTCGTTGCGCGTCAGCAGGTCGACGACGCTCTCGCCGCCCTGGCTGTACTTGCCGACGATGCCGACCTCGATGCCGTTGCGGCGGAGGATCTCCGCCGTACCCTCGGTCGCGATGATCGTGAAGCCCAGCTGCTGCAGGCGGTGCACCGGCAGCACGATGGCGCGCTTGTCGGTGTCCGCGACGCTCACGAAGACCGTGCCGCTGGTCGGCAGGCCGCCGTACGCGGCGTCCTGCGACTTGAGGAACGCCCGTGGGAAGTCGCGGTCGATGCCCATGACCTCGCCGGTGGAGCGCATCTCGGGGCTGAGCACCGAGTCGACGACCTGGCCCTCGCGGGTGCGGAAGCGGCGGAAGGGCAGGACGGCCTCCTTGACGGCGACCGGGGCCTCCATCGGGACGAACGCCCCGTCGCGGGCCGGCAGCATGCCCTCGGCGACGAGCTCGTCGACGCTCGTGCCGGTCATGATGCGCGACGCGGCCTTGGCCAGCGCGATGCCGAGCGCCTTCGAGACGAACGGGACCGTGCGGCTGGCGCGCGGGTTCGCCTCGAGGACGTAGAGCACGCCGGCGCCGATGGCGAACTGGACGTTGAGCAGGCCCTGCACGCCGATGCCGCGGGCGATCTTCTCGGTCGCGTCGACGACGCCCTGGATCTCGGCGCGGCCGAGGCCGACCGGGGGCAGGGTGCACGCGGAGTCACCGGAGTGGATGCCGGCCTCTTCCAGGTGCTCCATGATGCCGCCGATGTAGAGCCGCTCACCGTCGAAGAGCGCGTCGACGTCGATCTCCACCGCGTCGTCCAGGAACCGGTCGACGAGCAGCGGGAGCTCCGGGCCGATGATCGCCTGGTCGGCCATCCGGTCGAAGTAGTCGGCGAGCGACGGGGAGTCGTACAGGATCTCCATGCCGCGGCCGCCGAGCACGAAGGACGGGCGGACGAGCACCGGGTAGCCGATCTCCTCGGCCACGGCGGTCGCGCTCGCCAGGTCGTGGGCGGTGCCGTTGCGCGGCGCGAGCAGCCCCGCGGCGTCGAGGATGGCGGAGAACTGGCCGCGCTCCTCGGCGGAGTCGATCGCCGTCGGGCTGGTGCCGAGGATCGGGATCCCCGCCGCCTCGAGCGGCTTCGCCAGGCCCAGGGCGGTCTGCCCGCCGAGCTGCACGACGACGCCGACGAGCTCGCCCGACGCCGCCTCGGCCTCGATGACCTCGAGGACGTCCTCGGCCGTGAGCGGCTCGAAGTACAGGCGGTCCGAGGTGTCGTAGTCGGTGGAGACCGTCTCGGGGTTGCAGTTGATCATGATCGTCTCGAACCCGGCGTCGCTCAGCGCGAAGGACGCGTGTACGCAGGAGTAGTCGAACTCGACGCCCTGACCGATGCGGTTCGGGCCGGAGCCCAGGATGACGACCTTCTTGCGGTCGCTCGCGACCACCTCGGTCTCGGCGTCGTACGACGAGTAGTGGTACGGCGTCAGGGCAGGGAACTCGCCGGCGCAGGTGTCGACGGTCTTGAAGACGGGACGGATGCCGAGGGCGTGCCGGTCGTCGCGGACCTGCTGCTCGCTGACCGGGTGCTCCGGGGTGCTGCGCAGCGCCGCGATCTGGGTGTCGCTGAAGCCGTGCTCCTTGGCCCAGCGGATGGTGTCCGCGTCGAGCTCGTCGGCAGCCGCGACCTCGGCGGCGACCTCGTTGATGAGCACGATCTGGTCGATGAACCACGGGTCGATCTTCGTGGCTTCGAAGACCTCGGCAGCGGTGGCGCCGGCGACCAGGGCCTGCTGCACCGTGACGATCCGGCCGTCGGTGGGGATGGACGACTTCGCGAGCAGGGCGTCCTTGTCGAGCTCCGCCGCCGGGGTGTCCCAGTGGAAGCTCGAGCCGCGCTTCTCGAGCGAGCGCAGCGACTTCTGCAGCGCCGTCGCGTAGTTGCGGCCGATGGCCATCGCCTCGCCGACGCTCTTCATCGTCGTGGTGAGCGTGGCGTCCGCCGCGGGGAACTTCTCGAACGCGAAGCGCGGGGTCTTCACGACCACGTAGTCGAGCGTCGGCTCGAAGCTGGCCGGGGTCACCTTCGTGATGTCGTTCTGGATCTCGTCCAGGCGGTACCCGATGGCGAGCTTCGCGGCGATCTTCGCGATCGGGAAGCCCGTGGCCTTCGAGGCCAGCGCCGACGAGCGGGAGACGCGCGGGTTCATCTCGATGACGATCAGGCGGCCGTTCGACGGGTCGACGGCGAACTGGATGTTGCAACCACCGGTGTCGACACCGACGCGACGGATGATGTCGATGCCGATGTTGCGCATGTTCTGGTACTCGCGGTCGGTGAGCGTGAGCGCCGGGGCGACGGTGATCGAGTCGCCGGTGTGCACGCCGACCGGGTCGACGTTCTCGATGGAGCAGATGACGACGGTGTTGTCGTAGTTGTCGCGCATCAGCTCGAGCTCGTACTCCTTCCAGCCGAGGATCGATTCCTCGAGCAGGACCTCGGTCGTCGGGCTGGACTGCAGCCCGTCGCCGACGAAGCGGACGAGCTCGGCTTCGTCGTACGCGAAGCCCGAGCCGAGACCACCCATGGTGAAGGACGGGCGGACGACGAGCGGGTAGCCGAGGTCCTTCGCGAACTCCTTCGCCTCTTCCAGCGTGTGGGCGATGTGGCTCCGGGCCACGTCGGCGCCGGACTCGAGCACGAGCTCCTTGAAGAGCTGGCGGTCCTCACCGCGCTGGATGGCGTCCACCTTGGCACCGATGAGCTCGACGCCGTGCTTCTCGAGGATGCCGGCCTCGTCGAGCGCGATCGCCGCGTTCAGGGCGGTCTGGCCGCCCAGCGTCGGCAGGACGGCGTCCGGCTTCTCGATGCGGATGATCTCCTCGAGGCACGCGTTCGTGATCGGCTCGATGTAGGTCGCGTCGGCGAAGTCGGGGTCGGTCATGATCGTCGCCGGGTTCGGGTTGACGAGGATGACCCGGACGCCCTCGGCGCGGAGGACACGGCACGCCTGGGTGCCGGAGTAGTCGAACTCGGCGGCCTGACCGATGACGATCGGGCCGGAACCGATGACGAGGACGGAGTTGATGTCTGCGCGCTTGGGCATCAGTTCGCTTCCTTGGTGATGTCTGCTGCGGGAGTGGTCGCGTCGGCGGTGGCCGCGTCGAGCGGCTCCCCGTCACGTCGCGCGCGCACCAGGTCCGCGAACCGGTCGAAGAGGTACATGCTGTCGTGCGGACCAGCGGCGGCCTCGGGGTGGTACTGCACGCTGAACGCGGGCACGTCGAGCGCCCGCAGGCCCTCGACCACGTCGTCGTTCAGCGAGTAGTGCGAGACCTCGACGCGGCCGAACCCGGCCGGCGACTCGAGGACCTGCCCCAGGGGAGCGTCGACCGCGAAGCCGTGGTTCTGGCTCGTGATCTCGACCTTGCCCGTGGTGGTGTCGAGCACCGGCTGGTTGATGCCGCGGTGACCGAAGGGCAGCTTGTAGGTGCCGAAGCCGAGCGCGCGGCCGAGCAGCTGGTTGCCGAAGCAGATGCCGAAGAACGGGCGCCCGGTCCGCAGGCTGCCCTGCAGCAGTTCGACCTGGGCGTCCGACGCGGCGGGGTCGCCGGGGCCGTTCGAGTAGAACAGGGCGTCCGGTGCGAGCTCCTCGAGCGCCGCCGCGGAGATGTCCTGCGGGACGACGTGCACCTCGAACCCGCGCTGGGCGAGGTAGCGGGTGGTCGACGCCTTCACGCCCAGGTCGAGCACGGCCAGCCGGCCGATCTGCTCGCCCTCGGCGGGCACCACGTAGGTCTCCGGGGTGGACACGATCGCCGAGAAGCTCGCGCCGGCCATCGTGGCCTGCGACCGGACGGCGTCCAGCTGCTCCGACTCCGACAGCTGCGCATCGGCGCCGCTGAACACGCCGCCCTTCATGGCGCCGGCGTCGCGGATCCGGCGCGTGAGGGCGCGGGTGTCGATGCCGGAGATCCCGACGATGCCGTCGCGCACCAGGTGGTCGTCGAGCGACGCATTCGCGCGGTGGTTCGACACCACGCGGCTGGGGTCGCGCACCACGTACCCGGCGACCCAGATGCGACGGGACTCGGGGTCCTCGTCGTTGACCCCGGTGTTGCCGATGTGCGGCGCGGTCTGCACCACGATCTGCCCGGCGTAGGACGGATCGGTCAGCGTCTCCTGGTAGCCGGTCATGCCGGTCGCGAAGACCACCTCGCCGAGCGTGCGCCCGCGGGCGCCGTAGGCCCAGCCGTCGTACCGGGTGCCGTCTTCGAGGACCAGGACGGCCCGTTCGCGTGTCATGCTTTCTTCCCTTCGCCCGCGGTTCGCGGGGCATCGGCCGCAGTCGCCTGCGGCCCGGTCTCGGTCAGTCCCTGCAGGGCGAGCAGCGCGGCTGCGTCGCCCTCCGGGAACCGGAAGTACGTGTCGAGGTCCGTCGCACCTGCGGCGCCGGTCGCCGTCCATCGCAGACGGACCAGTCCCCCGGGCTCGACCACCCGGTCGATCGCCCACGTCGAGCGGTCGGCACCGCGGACCGCAGCACGTGCGATCCAGCGGTCGTCCGCGCCGGCGAGTCGCAGGACCACACCGGTCGCGTGGACGCGCACGCCGCCGCGACCCCGGAACCCGAGTCCGCCGGCGGTGATGCGTTCCAGCGGCTGGTCGGCACGGGTCGTCGCGACGGAGAAACCGTCCCAGGACCCGACTGCCGGTCCGATCGTGGTCGGGACGGGGACGGGAGGCACGGATTCCGCTTGCTTCCTGGTCCGCGTCCGCCAGGTGCGCGCCATGGCGACGAACAGCGCGGCCACCGCGAGCAGGATCACCCCGCCGAGCAACCAGCGCGCGGCGTCGCCGCTCATGCGCGCGCCCCCGTCCGGAGCGCCGCGGCGTGCGCGGCGACGGTGTCGGCGTCGACGAGGCGGCCGTCGAGCACCGTCGGCGCGCCCAGGTGGAACGTGGCGACGACCCGGCCGGGCAGCGTCATGCCGAGGTACGGCGAGTTCTGCGACTGTCCGGCGAGGTCGGCGACCGCGAACTCGCGGCTGGCCGTCGGGTCGTAGAGCGTGATCTCGGCGGGCGCGCCCTCGGTGATGCGCTGACCGTGGCCCTCGACCTGGCCGATGCGTGCCGGCGCCTCGGACAGGACCCGGGCGACGTCGGCCCAGTCGAGCTGGCCCGACGCGACGACGGCGGACTGCACGACGCTGAGCGCCGACTCGAGGCCGACCATGCCGTTCGCCGCCGCGGGCCACTCGCAGCACTTCGCCTCGGCGGTGTGCGGTGCGTGGTCGGTCGCGACGATGTCGATGGTGCCGTCGGCGAGGGCTGCGCGCAGGGCGTCGACGTCCTCGCGGGCCCGGAGCGGCGGGTTCACCTTGTAGCGGGCGTCGTACCCGGGGGCGCCGTCGTGCCCGGCGATGAGATCCTCGGTGAGCACGAGGTGGTGCGGGGTGACCTCGGCGGTGACGTCGATGCCGCGGGACTTGGCCCAGCGGATCACCTCGACGCTGCCGGCGGTCGACACGTGGCAGACGTGCAGCCGCGCGCCCACGTGGTCGGCGAGCAGGACGTCGCGGGCGATGATCGCCTCTTCCGCCACGGCCGGCCAGCCCGCCAGCCCGAGCTCCGACGACAGGCGGCCCTCGTTCATCTGCGCGCCGATGGTGAGTCGGGGTTCCTGCGCGTGCTGCGCGAGCACCCCACCGAAGCCCTTGATGTACTCGAGTGCGCGACGCATGAGGAGCGGGTCGGACACGCACGAGCCGTCGTCCGAGAAGACCCGGACCTTCGCCCTGCTCGTCGCCATGGCACCGATCTCGGACAGGTGCGTGCCCTGCAGCCCCTGCGACACCGCGCCGATCGGGCGGACCGTGACGTAGCCGGCGTCGTCGCCGAGTGCCTGCACCTGCTCGACGACCCCGGCGGTGTCGGCGACCGGGCTCGAGTTCGCCATCGCGTTGACGGCGGTGAAGCCTCCGGCCGCCGCGGCGCGCGAGCCGGTGAGGACCGTCTCGGATTCCTCGTGGCCGGGCTCGCGCAGGTGGGTGTGCAGGTCGACGAGACCCGGCAGGGCGATGAGCCCGTCGGCGTCGACGACCGTGGCACCGCTCGCGTCCACACCGGACCCGATCGCCGTGATGCGGCCGTCCTGCAGTCGGATGTCGGCGCGCGAGCCGTCGACCAGCTGCGCGCCGCGGATCAGGTGAGCGGTCATGCTGCGGACTCCTTCGGTTCGGTGCCGGTCAGGGCCAGGTAGAGGACCGCCATGCGGACCGAGACGCCGTTCTCGACCTGCTCGACCACGGTGGAACGGGGGTCGTCGGCAGCGACGCCGGCGATCTCCAGCCCGCGGTTCATCGGACCGGGGTGCATGATCAGTGTGCGCTCGGACAGTCGCGCGAACCGCGCAGCCGTCAGGCCCCAGTGCCGCGTGTACTCGCGCGGGTTCGGGAAGAACGCGTCGTCCATCCGCTCCTGCTGGATCCGGAGCGTCATGACGACGTCCGGGTCCTCGGCCAGGGCGGCGTCGAGGTCGTGGTGCACCGCGGCCCCGAACGGGGTCGTGGTGGCGGGCAGGAGCGTCGGCGGTGCGGCGAAGGTCACGCTCGCGCCGAGGGTCCGGAGCAGCCACGCGTTCGACCGGGCGACGCGGCTGTGCAGCACGTCGCCGACGATCAGGACCCGGACCCCGTCGAGGCCCTGTCCACGTGAGCCGGCACCGTGCAGGCGACGGCGCATGGTGAAGGCGTCGAGCAGCGCCTGCGTCGGGTGCTCGTGCGTGCCGTCGCCGGCGTTCACCACGGGGACGTCGATCCAGTCGGCGTCGGCGAGCACGCGCGGCGCACCGGACGAGCCGTGCCGCATCACGATGCCGTCGATGCCCATCGCGCCGAGGGTCTGCACGGTGTCCTTGAGGGACTCACCCTTGGAGACGCTCGAGCCCTTGGCCGCGAAGTTGATGACGTCGGCCGACAGGCGCTTCGCCGCGGCCTCGAACGAGATGCGCGTGCGGGTCGAGTCCTCGAAGAACAGGTTCACGACGGTCTTGCCGCGCAGGGCCGGGAGCTTCCGGACCTCGCGCGTGTTGACCTCGGCCATCTCCTCGGCGACGTCGAGGATGTGCACGGCCTGGTCGCGTGACAGGTCGGCGGTGGAGAGCAGGTGCCGCATCACGCCACCCCCTGCTCGATGAACACGGTGTCGTCGCCGTCGGTCTCGGACAGGTGCAGGGTGACCCGCTCGTCCGAGGCGGTCGGCAGGTTCTTGCCCACGTGGTCCGCGCGGATCGGCAGCTCGCGGTGGCCGCGGTCGACGAGCACGGCGAGCCGGACGGCGCGCGGCCGGCCGATCCCCTGCAGGGCGTCGAGCGCTGCCCGGACCGTGCGACCGGAGTACAGGACGTCGTCGACGAGCACGACGACCTTGCCGTCGATGCCACCGGCGGGGATGACCGTGCGGTGCGGGGCACGACCGATGCCGTGCCCGAGGTCGTCCCGGTGCATGGTCACGTCGAGCGTGCCGACCCGTTCGGATCCGATGCCCGCCCGCGCGGACTGCCACTCGGGCTCGATGTCCGCCAGGACGCGGCCCAGCCGTTCGGCGAGCACGGCGCCCCGGGTCGGGATGCCCAGGAGGACGAGGTCCGAGCCGCCGTGGTTGGCCTCGAGGATCTCGTGTGCGATGCGCGTCAGAGCGCGCGTGATGTCGGGTTGCTGCAGGACCGTTCTGGTACCCACGTCGACCCCCTTCCCCGCCTCACTGGACGGCATTAAAGGATGCTGACGTGCACAAGCCTAGCGGGACTCCTGGTCCCCTGCGACCGTCCGACCGGACGGTGCACGACCGCCGGCGACGGCTCCGAGGACACCGTTCACGAAGCCCGCGGAGTCCTCGGTCGAGAGCGACTGGGCGAGCTCGACGGCCTCGGCGATCGCGACGGCGTCCGGCACCTCCGGGTTGAACCGGAGCTCCCAGACGGCCATCCGCAGGATGCAGCGGTCGAGGACCGGCATCCGGGCGATCGACCACCCCTGGGCGTGGTCGATGATGACGGAGTCGATCTCGTGGCGGGCGTCATCGACGCCCGTCACGATCTGCCGTGCGTAGTCCCAGCTCGAGGCACGCTCGGGCTGGTCCAGGTGACGGACGGTCTCGGTCGCCAGGACGTCCGTGATCGGGAGCTCACGCACCTCGGCCACGTACAGCATGTCGAGGGCGCGCTTGCGGGCCTTCGAACGAGCACTCATACGGACGTCGCCTAGGAGTTGACGCGGCCGAGGAAGCTGCCGTCGCGCGTGTCGATCTTCACCGTGGTGCCGCTCTCGAGGTAGAGCGGGACCTGGATGCGGTGGCCGGTCGCGATGATGGTCGCGTCCTTGGTGCCACCGGAGGAGCGGTCGCCCTGCAGGCCCGGCTCGGTCTCGACCTCGGTCACGATCGACGTCGGGAGCTCGACGTAGAGCGGGTTGCCCTCGTTCATCGCGATGGTGACCATCGCGGACTCGAGCAGGTAGTTCTTCGCGTCGCCGACGACCGTCGCCGAGACCGGGATCTGGTCGTAGGTGTCGGTGTCCATGAACACGTACGAGTCGCCGTCCTCGTAGAGGAACTGGTAGTCGCGGCGGTCGACCACGGCGGTGTCGATCTTCGCACCGGCGTTGAAGGTGCGGTCGACGACCTTGCCGGAGACGACGTTCTTCAGCTTGGTGCGGACGAACGCGCCACCCTTGCCGGGCTTGACGTGCTGGAACTCCACGACCGACCACAGCTGGCCGTCGATGATGAGAACGGCGCCGTTCTTGATGTCAGTGGTACTGGCCATGAGTCTTCGGTGTCCCGTTCGGTCGTGTTGTGAAAGGTCTTCGGGCCGCGCTGGCCCCGGACGAGTGTAGCGGACGCCCGCCCGTCGCCATCAGCGCCGTCGCCGGGCGCGCCAGGAGTCGATCGCCGCCCAGCCGAGCAGCACCACGGCCGCTCCCCCGAGCAGTACCCCGGCCACCGCGGTCGAGATCGCCGCGTCCGGTCGGGCGGGCAGTGCCAGGTAGACGATCGCCAGGATGCCGGCACCGGCGCCGAGCAGCACGAGCAGGATGCGCCGGATCATGCCGGACACGAGCTCGCGGTCGCGGCGGTCCGCGAAGAGCCGGATGTTGACGGTGAACTTGCCCGTCTCGATCGCCTCGCCGATCCGGTCGACCCGGCGGGGCAGTCGTCGGGCCGCGGAGACGACGCCGATCAGCTCCTTCGCCGCCAGGTCGCGCAGCTTGCCGGGGCGCAGCTGGTCGGTGATCTGCTCACGGGCGAGCCCGCGGGACTCCTCGAGCAGGTCGAACGACGGCGCGAGCGTGCGGAGCGTGCCCTCGAAGATCGCCAGCGCCCGCGCGGCCGCGACGAAGTCCGGCGGCGCCTTGAGCCGGTACCGCCCGAACACCTCGACGGCGTCGTCGACCGTCTCGACGCCGATGCGCGCGCCCGGTCCGAGCTCGTCCGCGACGAAGCGCGCGATGTCCCGACGGAAGTCGGGCTCGTCGTGCGCGTCGCGCACCGGTGCCATCCGCAGGACCGCATCGGCGATCCGCGAGGTGTCGTCCTGCAGGTAGGCGACCAGTAGGTCCTGGACCGTGTCCCGGAGGGTCGGGTCGAGCCTCCCGACCGATCCGAAGTCGATCAACGCGGGCCGCCCGTCGGGCAGCACCAGGACGTTCCCCGGGTGCAGGTCGGCGTGGTACAGGCCGTCGAAGACGACCTGTCGCAGGAACGCGCGGAGGATCGCGCGCATCGGGCCGTCGAGGTCGCGGTCCGCGCGCTCGGCGCGGATCGCGCTGAGCGTGTCGCCCTCCAGGAACTCCATCACGAGCACGCGGCGCCCGGACAGGTCCGGGTACGGGTCCGGGAACCGGACCTCGTCCGGACGGGCACTGCGGGCCTGTGCGGCACGCAGGGCGGTGAGGTTCCGCAGCTCCGAGACGAAGTCGACCTGGCGGACCAGGTCGTCGGCGTACTGCGCGGCCACGTCCTGCACGCCGACCTGCCGGGCCTCGGTCGACCAGCGCGCCATGAAGCGGACGACACGGAGCGCGATGTCGACGTCACGGCGGACGGCGGCGTCGATGCCGGGACGCTGCACCTTGACCGCGACCGCGGTGCCGTCGGGCAGGCGGGCGCGGTGGACCTGGGCGATCGAGGCCGCGGCGACGGGCACCGGGTCGAAGGACGCGAAGACCTGGTCGACCGGTGCGCCGAGTTCCTGTTCGAGCAGGGCGAGCACCTGGTCGGCGGGGGCGGCGGTGACGTTGCGCTGCAGGTGGGCGAGTCCCTCGGTCCACTCCTCCGGCAGCAGGTCGTCACGGGTGGAGAGCAGCTGGCCCATCTTCACGAACCCGCCGCCCGCTTCCTCGAGCGCACGGCGCAGGTGCTCGGCCTGGCTGCGGCGCAGGTCGGAGGTGGCCGGGTCGTGCGAGAAGTCGAGGCGACGGAACGGGACGAGTCGGTGGCGTCGCGCGATCGACAGCAGTTCGGTGAACCGGCGGCCGCGGGACCGGAGGGTGCCGGTGTCGGCCTCCTGCGAGCCGGACAGGTCGCTCAGTCGGGGTGGGTTGGGCACGTCGTCAGTCTGCTCCCCGCTGCTGGGTCCGCCGGGTGCGCCCGTTGTCCTGCACAGGCCGGGAGGCGCGGTCCGGCATCCACAGGTCGCCTCGCGTGTCGCGTCGGGTCGCGCCCACTGCCGCAGGCTTGCCCCGTGGAGACAGCACTGGTCGCGGCGTGCATCGCTGCCGGCGCGGCGATCGTGGCGGCGGTCGTCAGCTGGTTCGGGGCGTTCCAGAGCCGGCGGACGACCGATCGAGAGCACGCCTGGAAGCGGTTCACCTGGTCGCTCGCCCAGCCACGAGGCGGCCCTGCATACGACATTTCGAGAACTGTGCTCCGGGAACTCGAGACCGTACGGTGGTGGTCGAAGGCGGACCGACGGCTCGCCACTCGTGCACTCCGGAGGCGAACCGCCGCCGATCACGTCCACCCTGAGGAAGAGGAGTCCACCTGATGCCGATCTTGCGACCCTTGCCGGATGCGCCCGACGTGGATGCGGACGACGACGTGCTCTTCGCGTGGGACAACGGAGCCACCGTCGCGGAGTTCCGGGAATGGCAGCGGACCGGCGTCCTCACCGTCTCGATGCACGTCAAGTGGTGGTGGCGACGGACGCGGCGGGTGTTGCGCTGACGCCGGGTCAGGCACCGCTGCCGTTGTAGCGCGCGGTGGCGCCCGACTCGACCAGGTCGCGGTAGCGCTCGAGCGCCGTCTCGGCACCGGTGCTGTGCTCCTGGTGCACGTCGATCCCCCGAGCAACGAGCTGCTCGCGCCAGTCCCCCGGCACCGGACCCTCGTCGAAGCCCGTGATCCGCTCGACCGTGGCTCCGTCGGCGGCGAACTCCAGCGCGGAGACCCCCGACCACAGCAGGGCGCCGAGGCACATCACGCACGGTTGGGCGTTCACCACGAGCACACGCCGGTGGCCGACGTCACGGCCGAGGTTCCAGGCCCCCGTCCGAGCCTGTGCGAGTCCGAGGGTGACGACCTCGGCGTGCATCGACGACAGGTTGGTGTGCAGCACCAGGTTCACCCCGAGGGCGACGACCGCGCCGGTGTCCTCGTCGACGACGGCCGCCGCGAACGGACCGCCGGTGCCCTCCTCGACGTTCCGTTCGGCGAGGGCGTTCACGAGCGCGAACCGCTCCGCACGGGTGCCGAGGTGTTCCGGAGCAGCGGCCTGCGCGTCGCGGAGCCAGTCGGGGACGCCGACACGGAGCTCGGTCGGGAACGGGGCGAGGGCTGCTGCAGACATGCGGCGACGCTAACGGCGCATCGTTTCGACGGTGTTTCCCGATCGAAACGATGCCGAAACACCGCGCCCGTAACGTCGTCCACCACCGGCTCGAGCCGGTGGGAGAACGCGACACGAGCACGGGCGACAGGGGGCGACGATGACGGCACACCACGCGACCGCCGCGTCCCGCTGCTGGCCCCGCGGCGCCATCGCGCACGGACACTGACGTCCGTCCGACCGACCGTTCGTCCGTCCGTCTGACCGCCGCGCGCCGATCCGCCGGGCGGTCCAGGTGCTCTGGAGCGCGCCGTCTCGCCGAGCCGCGCCGATCCGCGCACCCTGCTCCGTGCCTCCCGTCCGCCCGCCGGAGGCACCCACCCACCTGCTGCACCGTCCCACCTGCTGCACCGTCCCCTCCGAGAGGACCACCGTGACCACGATCCACCTCGCAATGTTCCTGTTCCCCGGCTACCACCTCGGCGCCTGGCGCCTGCCGGACGCCGTCCCCGAGCTCGACCTCGGCATCGACCACTACGTCCGCGCCGCCGAACTCGCCGAGGCGGCGAAGCTCGACGCCCTGTTCTTCGAGGACCAAGCGGCAGTCCGGCGCAGCAACGACATCCTGGCCGGCGACACCTACGGTGCCGCGAACCCCCGCTCGATCCACTTCGACCCGACGATGCTCCTGCCCGCCCTGGCGATGCGGACCACGCACTTGGGTCTCGCGGCGACGTCGACCACGACCTTCAACGACCCCTACAACCTCGCGCGGCGGTTCTCGACCCTCGACCACATCAGCAAGGGCCGCGCGGGGTGGAACCTCGTGACGTCCTTCAACGAGGACGAAGCCCAGAACTTCGGACTCGACGCCCACGTGCAGCACGCCGCCCGGTACGAGCGGGCGAGCGAGTTCGTCGACGTCGTCACCGGGCTCTGGGACTCGTGGGACCCGGACGCGATCGTGCGCGACAAGGAGTCCGGCACTTACTTCGACATCGAGAAGATGCGGTTCCTGCAGCACGACGGCGAGCACTTCCGCGTGCGAGGACCGCTGACGACGGGTCGGAGTCCGCAGGGCCGGCCCGTCGTGTTCCAGGCGGGTGCCTCGGAGCCGGGCCGCGCACTCGCGGCGCGCACCGCCGACGTGGTCTTCACCCTGCAGTCCGACCCGGACGAGAGTCGTGCGTTCCGCGACGACATCCGAGCGCGCGCCGAACGGTTCGGCCGCGACCCCGACCACGTCAAGGTGCTCGTCGGGATGACCCCGATCGTCGGCGACACCGACCAGGACGCACGCGACCTCGCCGACCGGATGATGGCGTTGATCCCGGACGACCTGGCACTGAGCAACCTGAAGCCCCTCGCCGGTGGCGTCGACTTCCGGCAGTTCGACCTCGACGCGCCCGTGCCGGAGCTGCCAGAGTCGAACGCCGGCAAGTCGCACCGGGCAGCGATCATGGCGGTGTCACGGCAACAGGGGCTGTCCGTCATCGAGACCGCCCGGTACTTCGCCGAGGGCAGCTACCGGAAGATGATCGGGTCGCCGTCGACGATCGCCGACACCATGCAGGCGTGGTCGGAGGCCGGGGCGTGCGACGGGTTCCTGGCGGTGCCGACGCACTTCCCGGCCGGGGTCGAGGACTTCACCCAGAAGGTCGTGCCGGAGCTGCAGCGCCGCGGACTGCACCGGACCGAGTACACCGGACCGCACCTGCGCGACCACCTGGGCGTGCAGAAGTACTAGACGCCGACCTCTTGGTAGGCGGTGAACAGCAGGTGGTCTTCGGTGCCCTCGAGGATGACCGGCTTGCCGACACCGTCGAGGATGATGAACCGGAGCATGCCGGCCCGGGCCTTCTTGTCGCGACGCATCGCGGCGAGGAGGCCCTGCCACCGGCCGAGACCGTACGACGTCGGCAGGTCAAGGGAGTCCAGGATCGCCCGGTGCCGGTCCACGGTCGCGTCGTCGAGGTGGCCCGTCAGGCGGGCGAGCTCGGCGGCGAACACCATGCCGACCGACACCGCAGCACCGTGCCGCCACTGGTACCGCTCCGCGTGCTCGATGGCGTGCCCGAGCGTGTGACCGTAGTTCAGGATCTCGCGTCGTCCCTGCTCGGTGAAGTCGTCGGACACGACCTCGGCCTTCAGGGCGATGGCGAGCTCGACCACGCGGCGGAACTCCGGCGACGTCGGGTCGGTGACGCGGGCGACGTCGGACTCGATGATGTCCAGGATCTCCGGCACGGCGATGAACCCGGCCTTCACGATCTCGGCGAAGCCGGTGAGGATCTCGTTGCGCGGCAGGGTGCGGACGAGGTCGAGGTCGGCAACCACCGCGCGCGGGGCGGAGAAGGAACCGACGAGGTTCTTGCCCTCGTTCGTGTTGATGCCGGTCTTCCCGCCCACGCTGGCGTCCACCATGCCGAGCACGCTCGTCGGCACCGACACGTACGGCACCCCGCGCAGCCACGTCGCCGCGACGAAGCCCGCCAGGTCGGTGACGGCACCGCCGCCGAGACCGATGACGGCGTCGGTGCGGGTGAAGTCGGACTGGCCCATGATCTGCCAGCAGAACGACGCGACCTCGATGCGCTTGGCGGCCTCGGCGTCGGGCACCTCGGCGATGAGGGCTTCGAGGCCGGCGTCGACGAGCAGGTCGCGCAGGTCGTTCGCCCGCGCACCGAGGGTCGGGGCGTGCACGATGAGGACCTTGGCGACGCGGGGGCCGAGGATCGCGGGCAGCGAGCCGAGCAGGCCCGAGCCGACCGCCACCACGTAGCCGTCGTCACCGCCGACGCGGATCTCGGTGGTGCCTGCGGGCAGGATCGGGTCGGTCACGGTGCTCCTTCGGTGGTGGGGGCGTTGCTGTCGCTCCGCAGCCAGGTGACGACCTCGTCGACCACCCGGGACATCGGACGGCGCGAGGTGTCGACGACGACGTGCGCGAGCTCGGCGTAGGTCGCCGCACGCTCGTCCATGATCGTCTGCCAGGCGTCGATGCCGCCGTTCGCGAGCAGGGGCCGGTCCGAGCCGGCGATCCGCTCGGCGACGGCCTCGGGCGAGACGGTGAGCAGGACGATGCGGGCGCAAGACAGTGCCTCGCGGGTGGCGGCGTGCGTCACCGCTCCGCCGCCGACGGCGATCACGCCCCCGGTGCCGAGGGCGGTCCGGACGGCGTCGGCTTCGAGGGCACGGAAGGCCGGCTCACCACGGTCGGAGAAGATGCCGGGGATCGGTCCGTGCTCGCGGACGATGACCCGGTCGGTGTCGGTGAACGGCACGCCCAGCGCCTTCGCGACGCGCTTGCCGACGCTGGACTTGCCGGCGCCCATCGGGCCGATCACGACGACGGGCGCAGCCAGAGCTCGCGCGGCGCCGCCGGACGGGAGGTCGCCGGTCGCGGCGCCGCCGCCGTTCGTGCTCACGACGCGTCGGCCGGTGCCGCCGGCTCCGTCCGACGGGTGCGGAGCGTCTCCGGGATCGACGCGAGGTAGGCGTCGAGGTTGCGCTTGGTCTCGACGACGTTGTCGCCGCCGAACTTCTCGAGCACGGCGTCGGCGAGCACGAGCGCCACCATCGCCTCGGCCACGACCCCGGCGGCCGGGACCGCGCAGACGTCGGACCGCTGGTGGTGCGCCGAGGCGTCCTCGCCCGAGACGACGTCGACGGTGTGCAGCGCGTGCGGCACGGTCGCGATCGGCTTCATGCCGGCACGGACGCGCAGGACGGTGCCCGTGGACATGCCGCCCTCGGTGCCACCGGCACGGTCGCTCGTGCGGTAGATCTCGCCGTCCTCGCGGTAGAGCTCGTCGTGGGCCGCGGAGCCGCGACGGCCAGCGGTCGCGAAGCCGTCGCCGACCTCGACGCCCTTGATCGCCTGGATGCCCATGATCGCCGCGGCCAGACGGGCGTCGAGCCGACGGTCCCACTGCACGTGCGAGCCGAGCCCCGGCGGGACGCCGTAGAACAGCACCTCGACGACGCCACCAAGGGTGTCGCCGTCCTTCTTCGCGGCCTCGACCTCGGTCACCATGCGCGCCGAGGTGTCGGCGTCGAAGCAGCGCAGCTGGTCGTCGTCGAGACGGTCGACGTCGTCGGGGAGCGGCAGGTCGGTGCCGTCCGGCACGCGGACCGTGCCGACCTGCAGGGTGTGCGCGACCGACCGCATGCCGAGTTCGGCGAGGAAGGACTTCGCGACGGCGCCGAGCGCGACGCGGGCCGCGGTCTCACGGGCGCTCGCGCGCTCGAGGATCGGGCGGGCCTCGTCGAAGCCGTACTTCTGCATGCCGACCAGGTCGGCGTGGCCCGGACGCGGGCGGGTCAACGGGGCGCTGCGGCCACGCGACATCTCGGTGGACTCGACCGGCTCGGGGTTCATGACCTCGACCCACTTCGGCCACTCGGTGTTGCCGATCCGGATCGCGATCGGGCTGCCGAGCGAGAACCCGTGCCGGACACCGCCGGACACGTGCAGCTCGTCCTGTTCGAACTTCATGCGCGAGCCGCGACCGTAGCCGAGCTTGCGGCGCGCGAGATCGGTACGGATGGACTCGAACGACACCGGGACACCCGCGGGCAGGCCCTCGAGCATCGCGATCAGTTCGGGTCCGTGGGACTCACCAGCAGTCAACCAACGAAGCATGCTGCAATCCTCCCACAGCGCACCGCTGTGCGACGTCGTCGCCCTACTGGTAGTCGGGGTGCGCCCGGAGCCACGCCTGGAACTGCTTCACGGCGACGAGGTGCTCGTCGTAGGTGTTCGAGAACACCGTCTCGCCGGTCTCCAGGTTCACCGTCACGAAGTACAGCCACTTGCCCGGGGCCTCGTTCGTCACGGCCTTGATGGCGATGTCCCCGGGGTTCGAGATCGGTGCCGGCGGCAGCCCCTCGTGCACGTACGTGTTGTACGCGTTCGACTCGTCGGCGCGTTCTGCGTCGGTCGTCGTGACGGTGTGGGTGTTGCCGGTGCCGTAGGCGACGGTGGCGTCGGACTGCAGGCGCATGCCCTGGTCGAGCCGGTTCTGGAACACCCGCGCGACCTTCGGGTAGTCGGCGGCGAGGCCGGCTTCCTTCTGCACGAGCGATGCGAACACGATGACGTGCTCCTGGTCGGCCTCCTTGACGCCGGCGGCGGCCAGGTGCTCCTTCATCGTGTCGACCATCGACCCGAAGTACTGCTCCGCGGTCCACCCCGGGTTGATCGGGTACGTCGCGGGGAACAGCCAGCCCTCGAGCGTGGTGACGCCGGACGGCAGGTCGTACGCGGACACGTCCTTCGCGGCCTTGGCGACCTCGGTCTTGGTGAGCCCGGCCTTGGAGACCATGCCGGCCTCGATGTCCGCCAGCGCGGTACCCTCGGGGATCACGATCGAGGCCTGCACGCGGTTCTTCTCGTCCTGCAGCGCGGCCAGGGCCGACTTCGAGCTCATCTGCTTCTTCAGCGAGTACGAACCCGGCTGGAACTGCACGTCGGGCGACGCCAGCAGCAGCTTGTAGAAGACCTTCGAGTCCTTCACGACCCCGCTGCGCTGCAGCGTCGCGGCGACGTTCTCGCCGATGTCGCCCTGCTTGATCGTGATGGTGACCTTGGCCTTGCCGGAGCCGGTGTAGTCGTCCGGTTCGGTCGAGCCGCTGACCGCGGCGACGATCTGCTGGATCTTCGGGGCGGCGAACGCGTACGCGCTCACCCCGCCGGCCACGACCACGGCGACGATCACGATGCCGGCGATGAGCGGCCCGCGACGGCGCTTCGGGCGCGGTTCGCGCGGCGGCCTGGAGGCTCCCCCGCGTCCGCCACGGCCACCACGTCCGCCGCCTCCCGCGGCTCCACCGCCACCGGTGCGCCCGGCGTCGTCGGTACCGTCGGGCCCGTCGGACCCGGCTCCGCCGACGGCGGGCGCCGAGGGCACCACCTCGCCGGTCAGCAGCGCGGCGACCTCGGGATGGAGTTCAGGGGCCGCCTGCTGCGGTCGCACGGGCTCCGGTGCCGGCTGCTCGCGCGGAGCGGTCGAGTCGGGGTCCATGCGGTCGGCAGCGACAGCGGGCTCCTCGGGTGCCGGCTCGGAGTCGGGCCCGGGAACGGCGTCGCGACGAGCGCGTTCCGCTTCGAGCGCCCGAGCCTCGCGACGGGACAACGGACGGTCCGGCTGCGGGGTCACCCGCGCGGAGTCATCACGGTCATCGGTACCTGCTGCGCGGTCGGAAGTGGTCTTCCGCCGCTCGGCTTCGTTGCCGGGCGCGATGATCGCGTTCCAGTCCAGATCGTCTGCCAACGGTTCTCGGTCTCTCGGTCGGGAACTCCGCCTGGGCACCGTCGTCCTCGGGTGACGGAAGGGCAGCCGGGTCGCGGCGGGTTGCCCTGTCAGGGAAGCGTGGTACCCGGAGGGGCACCGGCACTGCGTTCGTGGTCGAGCGCGTGTTGCAGAATGATAACAGCGGCCGCTTGGTCGATCACGGACCGCGACTTCTTCGTGTTCTTGCCGGCCTGGTGCAGTCCGCGTTGCGCGGTCACCGTGGACAGTCGTTCGTCGACCAGCCGGACCGGGCGGCGCTCGGCGATCCGGGCCGCGAACGCCCGCGCGTCGTCCGTCGACGGGGTGTCGCCGCCGGACATCGACAGGGGCAGTCCGACGACGAGCTCGAGCACGTCGTACTCGTCCGCGATCTCGAGGATCCGACGCAGGTCGGTCGAGTCGTCGCGGCGCACGGTCTCGACCGGCGTCGCCAGCAACCCGTCGCGGTCGCACACGGCGATCCCGATCCGGGCACGGCCGACGTCCACGCCGAGCCGCCGCCCGGACCGGATCGCCACGATCAGCCCGCGATCCGAGCGGTCACGGCGCGGAGCGCAGCCGGGAGCGCAGCCGGGTCGGTGCCGCCGCCCTGGGCCAGGTCCGGCTTGCCGCCGCCACCACCACCGAGCACACCGGCGGCCTCCTTGGCGAGCGGACCCGCCTGGACGCCCGCGGAACGCGCCGCGTCGTTCGTCGCGACGATCACGATCGGCTTCCCGCTCACCACGGCACCGAGCACGACGACGGCAGCGCCGTCACCGAGCTGCGCACGGACACCGGTCGCCAGCGAGCGCAGGTCGTCGCCGGACTGCAGGCCGTCGACGGTCTCGGCCACGACGGTGGTCGTGCCGACGGTCGTCGCGGTCCGGGCCATCGACGGGACCCGTTGCTGCAGGTTCGCCGACTCGAACTCGGCGATCCGCTTCTGCGCGGTGCGGAGGTCCTCCATGAGCGACTGCACACGCGTGGGCAGGTCGGCACGGGGGGCCTTCAGCGCGCTGGAGAGCTGCGAGACGATCGTCCGCTCGACCGCGAGGTCACGGAAGCCCTCGAGCCCGACGAGCGCCTCGACACGACGGTTGGTCGACCCGACGCTCGACTCCCCCACCAGGTTGACGAGTCCGATCTGGGCACTCGACGCGACGTGCGTCCCACCGCAGAGCTCGCGCGACCACGGACCACCGATGTCGACCATGCGGACCTCGGCGCCGTACTTCTCACCGAAGAGCGCCTGCGCACCGAGCGCCTTGGCCTCGTCGATGGGCATGATGCGGGTCGAGACCTCGAGGTCGGTGCGGATCGCGGTGTTGACGACCTCCTCGATCTCGGAACGGGTCGCGAGCGAGATCGGCTGCGACCACGAGAAGTCGAGGCGCATGTAGCCGGACTTGTTGTACGAACCCGCCTGCAGCGCCTCGGGGCCGAGGATGTCGCGGAGCGCGGCGTTCACCAGGTGCGTCGCGGAGTGCGCCTGCGTGGCGCCGCGACGGTACTCGGCGTCGACCACGGTGCTCGCCGCGTCGCCCACGCCGACCTCGCCCGAGCGGACCTGGACGGTGTGGCTCCAGAGGCCAGCGACGGGACGCTGGACGTCGAGGACCTCGAGGTCGAAGCCGTTGCCGACGATCGATCCCTGGTCGGCGTCCTGGCCACCCGACTCGGCGTACAGCGACGTCTCGCCGAGGACGACCTCGGCGATGTCGCCCGCCACGGCCCGGTCGACGCTGACGCCGCCGACGATGATGCCGAGCACGTTCGTCTCGGCCTCGAGCGCGTCGTAGCCGAGGAAGACGGTCTCGCCCTTCGCCCGGAACGCGCTGTACACGCTCAGGTCGGCGATCGCGGTCTTCTTGCTCTTCGCATCGGCCTTCGCCCGGGCACGCTGCTCGGACATCAGGGTCTCGAACGCGGTCCGGTCGACGTGGACCCCGGCCTCTTCGGCCATCTCCATCGTCAGGTCGATCGGGAACCCGAAGGTGTCGTGCAGCAGGAACGCGGTGTCCCCGCCGATGGACGGCGCACCGTCCTGCTTCGCGCGCTCGACGGCGACGTCGAGGATCGTCGTGCCCTGCGCGAGCGTGCGGAGGAACGTCTCCTCTTCCGCGTAGGCGATCCGCGCGATGCGGTCGTAGTCGGAGGCGACCTCGGGGTAGGCGTCGCGCATCGCGTCGCGGGACGCCGGGAACAGCTCCGGGAACGTCGCGGTCTCGACCCCGAGCAGGCGCATCGCACGGACCGTGCGGCGCAGCAGCCGACGCAGGATGTACCCGCGGCCCTCGTTCGATGGGCTCACACCATCGGCGATGAGCATGAGCGCGGAGCGCACGTGGTCCGCGATGACCCGCATGCGGACGTCGTCCTCGTGCACGGCGCCGTAGCGGCGGCCGGAGATCTCGGACGCGCGGTCGAGGACCGGGCGGACCTGGTCGATCTCGTACATGTTGTCGACGCCCTGCTTGATGAAGGCGACGCGCTCGAGCCCCATGCCGGTGTCGATGTTCTTGTTCGGCAGCTCGCCGGTGATCTCGAAGTCGTACTTCGAGCGGACGTCCGCGATCTGGTACTGCATGAACACGAGGTTCCAGATCTCGACGTACCGGTCGTCGTCGGTGGCCGGGCCGCCGTCGATGCCGTACTCGGGCCCGCGGTCGAAGAAGATCTCGGAGCAGGGACCTGCGGGTCCGGGCTGGCCGGTGGACCAGTAGTTCGTGTCCTTGCCGAGTCGCTGGATGCGCTCCTCGGGCAGGGAGGAGTGCTGCTTCCAGAACGCGATCGCCTCGTCGTCGTCCTCGTAGACCGTCACCCAGAGGTCGTCGGGCGAGAAGCCGAGCCCGCCGTCGGACTCCGGGTTCGTCAGGAACTCCCAGGCGAACTGGATCGCCTGCTCCTTGAAGTAGTCGCCGAACGAGAAGTTGCCGTTCATCTGGAAGAACGTGCCGTGGCGAGGGGTCTTGCCGACCTCTTCGATGTCGTTCGTGCGGATGCACTTCTGCACGCTCGTGGCACGGGGGTACGGCGCGGGGACGAGCCCGGTCAGGTACGGGATGAACGGCACCATGCCGGCGACCGTGAAGAGGAGCGACGGGTCGTCGGAGACGAGGGACGCGGACGGGACGACGGTGTGGCCGCGGTCACCGAAGTACTGGAGCCAACGGCGGCGGATCTCTGCGGTCTGCATGGTGCTTCCTGGGTTCAGGTCGGGGGTGGGAGGTGGAGGCGGGACGACGGTGCGGCCGGACCGCGGTGGAGCTCGACGACTCAGACGTCGGTGCGGAGCTCGGCCCCGCGGGACCGGTACCCGTCGGCGACCGCGCCTGTGAAGGCCTTCGTGCTCGCGTCGACGACGGCGAAGAGCCGTGCGCCTCCGGGGGTCCTGGCGACCTGGTGCGCCACGGCGAACCCGATGACGACGCCGACCGCGACGAAGAACAGCTGCTTCACGGTGCCTCTCCCTCTGTGCACCCTGGCGGTGCATGCCCGGACAAGCTTAGCCGCCGGGCACTTCGGGGCCGGAACGCCGAACGGCGGGCCGTCCTCGAGAGGACGACCCGCCGTTCGGGTGTGATCAGTGGATCAGCGAGCTGCGTAGTACTCGACGACGAGCTGCACTTCACAGGTCACGGGGACCTCGGCGCGCTTCGGGCGACGCACGAGGCGGGCCTGGAGCTTGTCGATCTCGACCTCGAGGTAACCCGGGACCTTCGGCAGGACTTCCTGGTGGCCACCGGCAGCGGCGACCTGGAAGGGCTCCATCGACTCGGACTTCGGCTTGACGTGGATCAGCTGGCCCTCCTTGACGCGGAAGGAGGGGCGGTCCACGAGCTTGCCGTCGACCAGCAGGTGACGGTGCACGATCAGCTGACGGGCCTGCGCGGTGGTGCGGGCGAAGCCGGCACGGACCACGAGGGCGTCGAGGCGCTGCTCGAGGAGCTCGACCAGGTTCTCACCGGTCAGGCCCTTCGTCTTGCGGGCCTCTTCGAAGACGATGCGGAGCTGCTTCTCGCGGATGCCGTACTGGGCGCGCAGACGCTGCTTCTCACGGAGGCGGACGGCGTAGTCGCTGTCCGCACGACGGCGCGTACGGCCGTGCTCACCGGGGCCGTAGGGGCGCTTCTCGAGGTAACGGGCCGCCTTCGGCGTCAGCGGGATGCCGAGTGCGCGCGACAGGCGGGTCTTGCTGCGGGTACGTGACTTGGTAGACACAGGGTCCTTTTCTCTGTTCGAACTGAATACTCACCGGAGGCCGGGCACACGAGTGCCCGTGGCCCCGACGACGGGATCCAGAGGGATGAGCCTGTGGGATCGGACGGCTACAGTCCGAACCTCTGCCCCCGTACCACCGGAGTGGCACTCTGTCCTCAACGCAGCCGTGCTCGAGGACCAGGACGTAGGCCCGGCAATGCTAGCAGGAAGTCGACGCGCCGTCCTACTGCCCGCGGGTGATCTTCCGGAGTCGTTCGAGCCGCGGACCGACCTCGCGCTCGTAGCCGTTCGCCGTCGGGGTGTAGTACTCGGTGCCCTCGAGCGCATCGGGCAGGTACTGCTGCTCGGCGACCCCGTGCTCGGCATCGTGCGAGTAGACGTAGCCCTTGCCGTGGCCGAGTCGCTTCGCCCCGGCGTAGTGCGCGTCGCGCAGGTGCATCGGCACGGTTCCCATCCGGCCGGCCTTGACGTCCGCCATCGCCGCGTTCACACCGTTGTAGGCGGCGTTCGACTTCGGCGCGGTCGCCAGGTACACGACGGCCTCGGCCAAGGGGATGCGGCCCTCGGGCATACCGATGAGCTGCACGGCCTGGGCCGCCGCGACGGCGATGGGCAGCGCCTGCGGGTCCGCCATGCCGATGTCCTCGGACGCCGAGATGATGATCCGGCGCGCGATGAACCGGGAGTCCTCGCCCGCCTCGATCATCCGCGCGAGGTAGTGCAGCGCGGCGTCGACGTCGCTCCCCCGCACCGACTTGATGAACGCGCTGATGACGTCGTAGTGCTCGTCGCCCTGCCGGTCGTACCGCAGGAGTGCACGGTCGACGGCCGCGGCGACGGTGTCCGCGTCGACCACCGGCACGGTGTCGTCGTCGTCGTCCTGGGCCGCGGTGGCCGAGGCCGCAGCGGCCTCGAGCGCCGTGAGGGCGCGTCGGGCGTCACCCGAGGCCAACCGGACGATGGCCCCACGTGCCTCGTCACCGAGGACGACCGCGCCACCGAGGCCGCGGGGGTCCTCCACCGCACGGTCGACCAGCATGCCGAGGTCGGCGTCGGTGAGCGGCTTGAGCGTCAGGAGCAGGGACCGGGACAGCAGCGGGGAGATGACCGAGAACGACGGGTTCTCGGTGGTGGCCGCGATGAGGATCACCCACCCGTTCTCGACACCGGGAAGCAGGGCGTCCTGCTGGGCCTTGCTGAACCGGTGGATCTCGTCGAGGAACAGCACCGTCGTGGACCCGTAGAGGTCGCGGTGGGTGAGGGCCTTCTCCATGACCTCGCGCACGTCCTTGACGCCGGCGGTGACCGCGGAGAGCTCGACGAACTCGCGCCCGGACTGCCGCGCGATGGCCTGCGCCAACGTGGTCTTGCCCGTGCCGGGAGGACCCCAGAGGATGACCGACACACCGCCCGGGTTGTCGCGGGTGCCGGTGGCGAGCTGCACGAGCGGCGACCCGCGGCCGAGCAGGTGCTGCTGGCCGGCGACCTCGTCGAGGCTGGTCGGGCGCATCCGGACCGCGAGCGGGACGGAGCCCTGCGCGAGACCGGCGCGACCGCCCGTCGTGGGCGCACGCATGCTCGAACGGTCCGCTGCCATGCACCAATCGTAGGCCGACCCACTGACAGCCCCGCGCCTCCCAGGCCGTTGATGGTGACGACTCGGATACGCTCGTTCCACACTGCGACGAGAGGGCAGAACAGCACCGTGGCACCGAAGAACCCAGCGCGCGACAACCGCGAGGCGCGCGAGCGCCTCCGTCTCTACCAGGCCCGCCAGGGACTCCACGACCGGCAGCGCCGCCGGCGGGTGCGCGACAACCTGGTCGGCGCCGGTGTCCTCGTGCTGGTCGCCGCCCTGGCCACCGGGTCGCAGCTCGCCTTCGCGGGCTCGCGGGGGAACGGGTCGGCGGACGCCAGCGCGAGCGCCACGGCCACGCCGACACCGACGCCCTCGGCGAGTGCCACGGCGGCGAACACGGGCGACGTGCCGAGCAAGGAGATCGCGAAGGGCGCGACCTGGACGGGCTCACTGACGCTCAACAAGTCGATCGACCTCGGCATCGAACTGGACGGCGCGAAGGCCCCGCAGGCCGCGAGCGTCGAGATCTCGTTGATCAAGGAGCAGTTCTACAACGGCACCACCTGCCACCGGCTGGCCGACAGCGACGGGCTGAAGTTCCTGCAGTGCGGTTCGGCGAACGGCGACGGCACGGGCGACGCCGGGTTCGAGTACGGCCCGCTCGAGAACGTCCCGAGCGACGGCGTCTACGACGAGGGCACCATCGCGATCGCGCGGTCGACGTCGCCGTACTCGCAGTCGACCCAGTTCTTCATCGTCTACGGCGACACCACGCTCGACGGCTCCACAGGCGGCTACACGGTCGTCGGGAAGGTCACGAGCGGCCTGTCCGAACTCGAGTCGAAGATCGCCGCGAAGGGCATCTCGTCACCTGGTGACGACGGCACCGGTGAGCCGAAGGTGGCGACGACGATCACCGCCGCGACCATCGCCCAGGAGAAGTAGTCCACAAGCCGTCGCGTCCGGCGGGCCGCGGAGCCCGTCCGTGCAATAGGCTGACGACCTGACCGTGCCGACGGTGACGTCGGCGATGCACGACCACGATCGAGGCGAGACCTGTGGGATCTGACGAAGCAACGACCTGGGGGCGGGTCGACGAGAACGGGACCGTGTACGTCCGGTACGAAGAGACCGAACGTGCTGTCGGTGAGTACCCGGACGCCACCCCCGAAGAAGCCCTCGCCTACTTCGCGCGGAAGTACGCCGACCTCGAGGGGCAGGTGAAGATCGCCGAGCAGCGCGTCCAGCGTGGTGCGTCGGCGAACGACGTCGCCCGGACGGTCGAGCACCTGACGACCCTGGTGGCCGAAGCCCGCGTGGTCGGTGACATCAAGTCGCTCGAGACCCGAGTGGGCGCGCTCACCGAGCAGCTCGGCTCGCTCACCAAGGAGCAGGCCGAGCAGGCGCAGCAGGCGCTGAACGACGCCCTGGCGCACCGTGCGGCCCTGGTCGAAGAGGCCGAGGCGCTCGCGGGGGTCGACCCGGCACGCGCGCAGTGGAAGCAGATCACGGCGCAGCTCGACGACGTGTTCGCCCGCTGGCAGCAGCACCAGCACGACGGCCCGCGCATCCCCAAGAACGAGGCCAACGAGCTCTGGAAGCGGTTCCGCGCAGCGCGGTCCACCGTCGACCAGCACCGTCGCGCGTTCTACTCCGAGCTCGACGCGCAGCACCGCGACGCCCGCACCCGCAAGCAGGAACTCGTGACCCAGGCCGAGGCACTCGCCTCGCGCGGGTCCGACGCGATCCCGGACTACCGCCAGCTGCTCGACGACTGGAAGAACGCCGGGCGCGCCGGCAAGCGCCACGACGATGCCCTCTGGGCGCGGTTCAAGGCCGCCGGTGACGTGCTGTTCGAGCAGCGCCACGCCGAGAGCGCGGCCGAGGACGAGGAGTTCTCCGGCAATCTCGAGGCCAAGCAGGCGCTGCTCACCGAGGCCGAGCCGCTGCTCAAGGCGACCGACCGGGTGGCGGCGCGCAAGACCCTGACCGGCATCCAGCGCCGCTGGGACGAGGTCGGCAAGGTCCCCCGCGCGGATGTCCGTCGCATCGAGGACCGCCTGCGTGCGATCGAGGACCACGTGCGTGGGCTCGAGGACGCGCACTGGAAGGAGTCCAACCCGGAGCGCAAGGCCCGGCAGACCGGACTCGCCAGCCAGCTCGAGGACGCCATCGGCAAGCTCGAGTCCGAGCTCGCCGACGCGCAGGCCTCCGGCGACGCCCGCAAGATCAAGGACGCCCAGGAAGCGCTCGACGCCCGCAAGATCTGGCTCGACGCCCTCGGCAGCTAGTCACCACACGACGACGCCCCCGTGACCGATCGGTCGCGGGGGCGTCGTCGTGTGGTGCCGTGTGGCGCCGTCTGCTGGCGTCCGGTGTGGCGCCGCCGTTCAGACCGGCGTGGGCAGGCCCAGCAGCAACCGGATGTCGAGGTCGTCCTGCCGCATCTGCGTGGCGAGCTCGTCCATCGAGTCGAACTTCACCATGCCGCGGACGTACGAGACGAACAGCACCGAGATGCGGTCGCCGTACAGGTCGAGGTCGACGTCGAGCAGGTGCGCCTCGATCTGCTTGGCGGGCACGCCCTCGAACGTCGGGTTGTTGCCGACCGAGACGGCCGCCGGGTACACCGTGCCGTCGTGCAGCACGCGCGCGGCGTAGACGCCGTCGGCCGGTGCGAACCCCTCGAACGCCGGGTCGAGGTTCGCCGTCGGGTACCCCATGGCGCGCCCGCGCTGGTTGCCGTGCACGACCGTGCTGCGGACCGCGTGCTCACGCCCGAGCAGCCGGGCGGCCTCGGCCACCCGGCCGTCGCCGAGCAGTTCGCGGATCCAGGTCGACGAGACGCGTCGCTCGCCGTCGGGGCGGACGTCGTCCACCAGGTCGACGTCGTCGATGAGCTCGACCGTGAAGCCGTGCTGCTCCCCCAGGGTGCGGAGCAGGGCGACGTCGCCGGCACCCTTCGCCCCGAAGCGGAAGTCGCTGCCGACGAAGACGAGCCGGGCGTGCAGGGTGTCGACGAGGATCTCGGACACGAACGCCTCGGGCGACTTCGACTGCAGTTCCTCGTCGAAGCGGAGCAGCAGGGTGGCGTCGACCCCGGCGTCGTCGAGGAGCTCGCGCCGCTGCGCCGTGCTCGTGAGTGCCGGCGGGACGTGCTGCGGGTCGATGACGTTGAGGGGGTGCCGGTCGAACGTCACCACGGTGGCGACCAGGCCCTGTTCGTGGGCGGCGCGCTCCAGGTGCGCGATCACCGCGCGGTGTCCGACGTGCACGCCGTCGAACTTGCCGATCGTGACGGCGCTCGGACCGAAGCCCTCGGCCACGTCGGCGATGTCGTCGTAGAACTGCACGGCTGCTCCTACTCGCCCACGGGGGCGGTGGTCGATGCGGGCACCGGTTCGACCGTCGCGGTGCGGTGGTGCTTGCGGAGCCACCAGAGTCCGGCGATCGGCAGCACCAGCGGCGCGAAGGCGTACCCCATGCCGTAGTACGACCAGATCGTGTCGTCGGGGAAGAGCTGCCGGTCGAACAGCGAGAGCGTGCCGATGACGAGCACACCGGTCATCTCGAACACGATCGTGACGCACGCGACGCGGTACCAGAAGCGTCCGGGCACGATCAGGGCGATCATCGCCACGATGTACACGACGGCGGCGATGGCGCTCACCGTGTACGCGAACGGCGCGAAGGAGAACTTCTCGATGATCTGCACGACGCTCCGGCCCGTCGCCGCCAGGGCGAGGATGCCGTACACGGCGATGAGGACGCGGCCGATGCCGGTCGCGAGTGAGGATCTGGTCGCCATTGCACCGATTCTACCGACGTGCGCGGACCACCATGACGCTCGGCGTCAGTTCAGGGCGAACCAGATCTGGTACATCCGGTAGATCATGACCGCGACGGTGAAGGCGCCGGCGCCGAGGACGACGGTGCTCCACTTCGTGCGGTCCACGAGCGCCCAGACGATGGTCGCCGGCGGCACCAGGAGCACCGACACGGCGTAGACCCCGAACTCGAGGGCGTTGCCGTCCGGCGGGCTGCCCGTCGCGGGCAGCACGATCGAGATGACGCCCTGCACCAGGAGCAGGACCTCGATGAGCGCGAGGGACCCCACGGTGTAGTCGTTCGGCTTCCAGCCGATGAAGCCGACCACGACGGCGAACAGCCCGGCCAGGACCGCGACGACGAGCTGGACCCACATGAACCACTCGATCACGCGTGCGCCCCGTTCTGCGACGCCGGAGCAGCCGGCGCCGGGAAGTTCGTGATGACCCGGAGCAGTCCGCGCCGGACCGAGACCAGGCCGACGAGGCGGTCGTCGTCGACGGCCACGGCAGCCACCGGTTCGTCCGAGTCGGGGTGGTCGGCTGCGACGCGCTTGCCGTCGGTCAGGTCCTTCGCCGCGGCCGCGTCGAGCGACACCGACGAGAACAACCGGCGTGCCACGTCAGCGGGACGAGCGAGCGCCGCGCGGACGTCGACGGCGTCGTCCTCGAGGTCGATCGCGTCGGCCACGTCGAACGGACCGACCTGGGTGCGGCGGAGCGCGGTGAGGTGCGCGCCGGTGCCGAGGGCAGCGCCGACGTCGCGTGCGAGAGCCCGGACGTACGTGCCGGACGAGCAGGTCACGACGACGTCGAGGTCGACGACCGCCACCTCGGCACCGTCGACCGTGACGGTGCGGTCGTTCCGGCCGGTGACGTCGAACCGCGAGACGGTGACCGTGCGGGACTTCAGCTCGACGGTCTCACCCTTGCGCGCCAGGTCGTACGCGCGGCGCCCGTCGACCTTGATCGCGCTGACGGTGGACGGGACCTGGTCGATCGTGCCGCGCTGCAGGGCGACGGCACGTTCGACGGACTCGTCCGAGACGTCCGCTGCGGCGATGCCGGTCGCGGCGGTCGGGGTGCCGTCGGCGTCGTCGGAGTCCGTGGACACGCCGAGCCGGATGGTGGCGGTGTAGGTCTTGCCGAGGCCCACCAGGTGGGTGAGCAACCGGGTGGAGTGCCCGATCCCCAGGAGCAGCAGCCCGGTCGCCATCGGGTCGAGGGTCCCCGCGTGGCCGACCTTCTTCAGACCGAGGCGGCGGCGGGCGATCGACACGACGCGGTGGCTGGAGATCCCCTGCGGTTTGTCGACGAGGAGGATGCCGTCCGGCACGGTTTCGAGCACCAGAGGAGATTACCAGCGCCGGTCAGCAGGCGTCGTTCCACTCGCGACGAGGGTGCTCGGGATCGGTGACGTCGAGGACGGCGGAGGCGGCGATCTTGACGTCCGCCCGACGTTCGAGCCGGCCGGCTTCCTGCTCGACCCACAGCGACCAGCGCCAGAGCCCACGGACACCCGGAGCCAGCAGCCCGTGCCCGTGCACGACCAACACGCCGTCACCGGCGCCGGTGGTGCGGAACGGCGCGACCACTTCGTCGCGCAGCGTGTCGGGATCGGTGGACGGCGCCGTCGCGGCCATCGCGGACACCCCGTGCTGCTCGAAGCCGGCCACCAGCGTGGCGGCGACGTGTTCGAGATCGGTGCCGTCCTGCCCGTCGATGCCGATCACGGTCCGGTTCGTGCCGACCTGCGCGATCACCTCAGCAGCGATCGCGGCCATCGTGTCGGTCTCTTCGGGTGCCCAGCGTGCCATGCGTCCACCGTAGGCTGTCGTGGTGAACGCGAGCAGTGCCTCCCAGCCGGATGTGGAGAACGCGAGCGTCCCCGACATCGCGACCCCGTTGACCACCTGGTTCCGACAGGAGGCCCGCGACCTGCCGTGGCGTCGCCCCGGCTTCCCCGCGTGGGGCACCCTGGTCAGCGAGATCATGCTGCAGCAGACGCAGGTCTCGCGCGTGATCCCCCGGCTGGAGGCGTGGCTCACCCGGTGGCCGACGCCTGCGGACCTGGCGGCGTCGCCCCCGGCGGACGCGGTGCGTGCCTGGGACCGGCTCGGCTACCCGAGACGCGCGCTCGCGCTGCACGCGGCGGCCACGGTGATCGCCACCGAGCACGGCAACGTCGTCCCACGGGACGTCGAGGCGCTGCTCGCGCTGCCGGGGATCGGCGACTACACGGCACGGGCCGTCGCCGTGTTCGCGTACGGCGACCGGCACCCGGTCGTCGACGTCAACGTGCGGCGGGTCCTGAAGCGCGCGCTCCTCGGCCAGGGCGAGCCCGGGCCGGCGAAGGCCAAGGACGACCTGCCCCTGATGGAGTCCGTGCTGCCAGCCGACCGCGACGACGCCGCTGCGACGAACGCGGCGGTGATGGAGCTCGGAGCGCTCGTGTGCGTCGCCCGCTCCCCCGCGTGCGACGCGTGCCCGATCGCGGACCGCTGCGCCTGGCGTGCGGCCGGGTACCCCGAACACGACGGGCCACGCGCCCCGAAGCAGGCGAAGTTCGCCGGCAGCGACCGGCAGGTGCGCGGGCTGATCATGGCCGAGCTGCGCGCGAGCGACGTGCCGGTCGCCCGGTCGGAGATCGAACCGGTCTGGCCGGACGCCGAGCAGCGGGACCGAGCACTCGCGTCGCTCCTGCGCGACGGGCTGGCCGTCGGCGACGACACCACCGGGTACCGGCTGCCGGACGCCTGACGTCTCCGCCAGGCACGACGCACGAGCGCCCCGCCGCACACGGTGCAGCGGGGCGCTCGGACGCTCGTCGGGCTACGCCCGCGCCACGTCCTGCTCGTCGTCGGACTCGTCGTCCTCGTCCTCGTCGTGCTTGTACGGGTCGGCGTCGCCGGCGAACGTCGCACCGACCGACGCAGCTCGCACCTGCTCGTCACGCACCTGGGCCTGCACGAGCAGGTCCTCCATGTGCGCCGAGGTCTCCGGCAGTGCGTCGGCGATGAACTCGAGCGACGGGGTGAGCCGCGCCGTGATGTTCTTGCCGACCTCGGAGCGGAGCATGCCGGTCGCGGCCTTGAGTGCCGCGGCGGAGTCGGCGCGCTCCTCGTCGGTGCCGTACACGGTGTAGAAGACCGATGCGTGCTGCAGGTCTCCGGTCACGCGGACGTCGGTGATCGTCACGAACCCGAGACGCGGGTCGCGCAGACCCTTGTCGAGACGGCGTGCGACGACTTCCTTGATGCGGTCCGCCATCTTGCGTGCGCGCTGCGGATCGGCCATGGGTGCCTCCTGAGGCAGTGGCGGGACGTTTCCCGCCGGTGGTTCTGCGTGGAAAGGGGTCGGGCCCCGACCTCCCGCGAAGGGAGGCCGGGGCCCAGGGTAGTCACACGATCAGTCGCGCGGCTTCTCGACGAGCTCGGTGGTCTCGATCTCGTCACCGATCTGGAGATCGTTGAACTTGCCGAGACCGATACCGGCCTCGAAGTCCGTGCGGACCTCGGTGACGTCGTCCTTGAAGCGACGGAGCGACTCGATCGCCAGTCCGTCGGCCAGGACCACACCGTCACGGATGACGCGCGCCTTGGCGTTGCGCGTGATCGTGCCGGAGCGGACGATGACACCCGCGATGTTGCCGAACTTCGAGGAGCTGAAGACCTCGCGGATCTCGGCGACACCGGACTGGACCTCTTCGTACTCGGGCTTGAGCATGCCCTTGAGGGACTGCTCGATGTCGTCGAGTGCGTTGTAGATGACCGAGTAGAAGCGCACGTCGATGCCTTCGCGCGCCGCACGCTCACGGGCCTTGACGTCCGGACGGACGTTGAAGCCGACCACGATGGCGTTGTCGATCGTGGCGAGGTCGATGTCCGACTCCGTGATCGCACCGACACCGCGGTGGAGGATGCGGAGCTGGACGCTGTCGTCGACCTCGATGTCCAGGAGCGACTGCTCGAGTGCCTCGACGGCACCGGAGACGTCACCCTTGATGATGAGGTTGAGCGAGTCGACCTTGCCCTCTTCGAGTGCACGGGTGAAGTCCTCGAGCGAGATGCGCTTGCGGGCCTTGGCCAGCTGGGCGTTGCGCTCGGCGGCTTCACGCTTCTCGGCGATCTGACGTGCCGTGCGGTCCTCTTCGGTGACGAGGAACGTGTCACCGGCGCGGGGCACCGAGGACAGACCCTGCACCTGGACCGGGCGGCTCGGCGTGGCGGCCTTGACCGCGACACCGTTCTCGTCGGTCATCGCACGGACGCGGCCGTAGGCCGTGCCCGCCACGATGGCGTCGCCGACGTGCAGCGTTCCGGACTGGATGAGGACGGTCGCCACCGCACCACGGCCCTTGTCGAGCCGTGCTTCGATCGCGACGCCGCGGGCGTCCTTGTCGGGGTTCGCACGCAGGTCGAGCCCGGCGTCAGCGGTGAGCAGCACGGCGTCCAGGAGGTCCTGGATGCCAATGTTCTGCCGAGCCGAGACGTCGACGAACATGACGTCTCCGCCGTACTCCTCCGCCACCAGGTTGTACTCGGTGAGCTGCTGGCGGACCTTGGCCGGGTTCGCGCCTTCCTTGTCGATCTTGTTCACCGCGACCACGATCGGCACGTTGGCCGACTGCGCGTGGTTCAGCGCCTCGATCGTCTGGGGCATGATGCCGTCGTCCGCCGCGACCACGAGGATCGCGATGTCGGTGACCTGCGCACCACGAGCACGCATGGCCGTGAAGGCCTCGTGACCCGGGGTGTCGATGAACGTGATCGGACGCTCGATGCCCTCGTGCTCGGTGACGATCTGGTACGCACCGATGTGCTGGGTGATGCCACCGGCTTCACCCTCGACGACCTTCGAGTTCCGGATCGCGTCGAGCAGTCGCGTCTTACCGTGGTCGACGTGACCCATGACGGTCACGACGGGGGGACGGACCTGCAGGACGGAGTCGTCCTCGTCGGCGTACTCGGCATCGATGTCGATGTCGAAGCCCTCGAGGAGCTCCTTGTCCTCGTCCTCGGGCGAGACGATCTGGATCTTGTAGCCCAGCTCGTCACCGAGGACCTCGAACGTGGCCTCGTCCAGCGACTCGGTCGCGGTCGCCATCTCACCGAGGTGGAACAGCACCGTGACCAGGTTGCCGGGCATGGCGTCGATCTTGTCCGCGAAGTCCGAGATGCTCGCACCACGACGGAGTCGGACGACCGTGTTGCCGTCGCCACGAGGGACCTGCACACCGCCGAGCGACGGGGCCTGACGCATCTCGTACTCGGCGCGCTTCGTCCGCTTCGACTTGCGGGCACGGCTCTTGCCGCCACCGCGACCGAACGCACCGGCGGTACCACCACCGGGGCCACGACCACGGCCACCGCCACCGGCGGGACGCGGGCCGCTGAAGGCCGGACGCGGGAAGCCGCCACCGGCACCGCCGCCGGCACCCGGACGGGCGCCACCGGGGCCGCCACGACCGCCACCCTGGCCCGGGCGCTGCCCGAAGCCGTTGGGACGGTTCGCCTGACCGGGTCCACCCGGACGCGGTGCACCCGGACGCGGGACGCCGGGACGCGGGGGCTGCGGACGCGGGATGCCCGCTCCACCGGCACCAGCGGCGGGGCGCTGGCCCATGCCCTGGTTCGAGGCGAAGGGGTTGTTGCCGGGGCGCGGCGGGCGCGAGCCCATGCCCTGGTTCGACGCGTAGGGGTTGTTGCCCGGACGTGCGCCGGGCTTCGGGCCACCGGGCTTCGGGCCGGCAGCGGCGGGCTTGGCACTCGAGCCAGGCTTCACCGCGTCGGTCTTCGGCTCGTCACCGGTCGAGTCGGCCGGCTGCGTGGCAGCCTGCTGCTCGGCGGCGGCCTTCTCGGCACGGGCCTTCTGTGCGGCCTCGGCCTCGGCCTGTCGCTGGGCGACGGACTTCGGTGCGGCCGGCGCCGGGACGTCCTCGGCAGCAGGTGCTGCCTGGACCTCGGGCTCCGGTGCGGGTGCCGGACGGACCGGGCCGGGGCGCGGGCCACCGGGCTTCGGCGCGCCGGACGCGGGCGTGCTGCTCTTGGCCGGCGTGCTCGGCGCGGGGGCCGAGGCTGCGGGCTTGGATGCCGGGACACCGTCCGCCTGCAGGGCGGCACGGAGCTTCCGGGCAACGGGGGGCTCGATGCTCGAGCTGGCACCCCGGACGAACTCGCCGAGCTCCTTGAGCTTCTCGAGTGCGGTCTTGCTGTCGACGCCGAGTTCGCTTGCGATCTCGTGTACGCGTGGTTTAGCCACTGTTCTCCTTCACGGGTCCCACCCCGTAAAGGGCAGGACTCAATGGATGACGGGTCTCATTTCGAGCCGCTCATCAGTTGTCCATAAGCCGTTCAGCCTGTTCTGTCATGTCCGGGCGCTCGGTCGACGCTCGTGAGAGGCCGACGATGTGGTCGAGCACCGCGGACGTGTCGGGATCGCGATCCAACCGGAGCGCACGGCGGAAAGCCCTGCGCTTGACGGCCAGATCGTAGGCATCGACGGTCGGTGTGAGCCATGCTCCCCGGCCCGGCATGACTGCCTTCGGATCCGCCACGACGCGGCCATCGCTCAGGGCGACGACTCGGAGGAGTGAGGATCGGGAAGCGCGACGACGACTGCCGATGCACGTTCTGACGGGAACCACTCTACTCCTTGCCTCGGACGTCCGCGATCCGGCGCGCCCTTCTGGGCACGCCGGCGGCGAAATCGCCTAGTCGTCGCCGTCCAGGATGGAGTCCGGCTGGATGTCGATCCGGGCCCCGGTGAGCTTGGCAGCCAGTCGGGCGTTCTGCCCTTCCTTGCCGATCGCGAGCGACAGCTGGTAGTCCGGCACGAGTGCGCGGACGGCCTTGGTCGACGCGTCGAGCACGAAGGCGCTGGTCACCTTGGCCGGCGACAGGGCGCTCGCGACGAACGCCGACAGGTCCGGGGACCAGTCCACGATGTCGACCTTCTCGGCACCCAGCTCGTTGGTGACCGCACGCACGCGCGCGCCCAGCTCGCCGATGCAGGCACCCTTCGCGTTGACGCCGGGCTCGTTCGCCTTGACCGCGATCTTCGTGCGGTGACCGGCTTCGCGCGCGAGCGACGTGATCTCGACGACGCCCGAGGCGATCTCCGGCACCTCGAGGGCGAAGAGCTTCCGGACCAGGCCCGGGTGCGTGCGCGACACCGTGATCTGCGGACCCTTGTTGCCGCGGGCGACGCTCGTCACGTACACGCGGATGCGCGAACCGTGCGCGTAGGACTCGCCCGGCACCTGCTCCTCGGGCGGCAGGATCGCCTCGACCGTGCCGAGGTCGACCATCACCATGCGCGGGTTCGGGCCCTGCTGGACCACACCGGCGACGATGTCGCCTTCCTTGCCGCGGAACTCGCCGAGGATCTTGTCGTCACCGATGTCGCGCAGGCGCTGGTTGATGACCTGCTTCGCCGCGAAGGCCGCGATGCGACCGAAGTCGCTCGGCTGGTCGACGGCTTCACCGATGACGGTGCCCTCGTCGTCGAGCTCGGGGACGTAGACACTGACCTCGCCGGACTTGCGGTCGAGCTCGACACGCGACTGCGCGTGGGCCGGCTCGCCGTTCTCTTCGGCGTGCTTCTGGTAGGCGGTCAGGATGGCAGATTCGATGATCTGGACCAGTTCGTCGAACGGGATCTCCCGCTCGCGCTCCATGAGTCGCAGGACTGCGAGATCGATCTTCACCGAGGTGCCTCCGTATTCAGATGAGTCGCTCCTGCGGATGGAACCGTCGCAGAAGTCGGCCACAAGCGTACCGCACTGCGGCTCGCAGACCCGAGTCGAGACGGACGGGAGGCCCGGTGCCAGCTGGCACCGGGCCTCCCGTCCGTCTCCTGGTGGCGTCTAGATCGCGCGGACCGCGTCGAGCAGCTCGGCGACCGGCACGTCGCGGCGTTCGCCGCTGGCACGGTTCCACAGCTCGACGACGCCGTCGGCGGCGCCGCGGCCGGCGACGACCACGATCGGCATGCCGAGCAGCTCGGCGTCGCGGAGCTTGACGCCGGGCGACACCTTCGGACGGTCGTCGTAGAGCACGTCGAACCGCTCACCCTCGAGCTCGGCGACGATCGACGTCGCCAGCTCGTAGGCGACCTGGTCACGGCCGGTGGCGACGATGTGCACGTCGAACGGTGCGACGTTCTTCGGCCAGGCCAGGCCCTTGTCGTCGTTGTGCGCCTCGGCCAGGATCGCCAGGATGCGCGTCACGCCGATGCCGTACGAGCCCATCGTGACGGTCGCGAGCTTGCCGTTCTCGTCCTGCACCTTGAGGCCCAGGGCCTCGGCGTACTTGCGGCCGAGCTGGAAGACGTGCCCGATCTCCATGCCGCGGGCGGTCTCGAGCGGACCCGAGCCGTCGGGCGACGGGTCCCCCGCGCGGACGTCCGAGACCTCGGCGACACCGTCGGCCACGAAGTCACGGCCGGCGACCAGGCCGGAGACGTGCACGCCGCGCTCGTTGGCGCCGGTGACCCAGGCGGTGCCGTCGACCACGCGCGGGTCGACGAAGTACCGGATGCCCGTGGCGCTCTCTGCGCCGAGGACCTGCGGACCGATGTAGCCCTTGACCAGGCCCTTGTGCTTCTTGAAGTCGTCGTCGCCTGCGGCTTCGACCTCGGCCGGGGCGAACGCCACCTCGGCGCGCTTCAGGTCGACGTCGCGGTCACCGGGGAGCCCGACGACCACGACCTCGCGCGTGCCGTCCAGGTGCGTGAGGGCGAGGACGACGTTCTTCAGCGTGTCCGCGGCGGTCCACGGCGCGCCGTCGCGCGGGGCGACCTCGTTCGCGTGGGCGACGAGCGTGTCGATCGTCGGGGTGTCCGACGACGGCAGGAGCACCGCGTCGGGCTGGCCCTCGATCGGCAGGGACGCGGGCACGGGCGTGACGTAGGCCTCGACGTTCGCCGCGTAGCCGTTGGCGCTGCGGACGAAGGTGTCCTCGCCCACGGCGATCGGGTGCAGGAACTCCTCCGACTTGGAGCCGCCCATCGCGCCGGCGTCCGCCTTGACGATGACGTACTCGAGGCCGAGGCGGGCGAAGATCTTCTCGTACGCGTCGCGCATGACCTGGTAGCTGCGCTCGAGGCCCTCGTCGGTGAGGTCGAACGAGTACGCGTCCTTCATGGTGAACTCGCGACCGCGCAGCAGACCCGCGCGCGGGCGTGCTTCGTCGCGGTACTTGTCCTGGATCTGGAACAGCGTGACGGGGAGGTCCTTGTACGACGAGTACAGGTCCTTCACCAGCAGCGCGAACATCTCTTCGTGCGTGGGGGCGAGCAGGTAGTCGGAGCCCTTGCGGTCCTGCAGGCGGAACATGCCGTCGCCGTACTCGGTCCAGCGGTTCGTCGCCTCGTACGGCTCGCGCGGCAGCAGCGCCGGCAGCAGCACTTCCTGCGCACCGGCAGCGACCATCTCGTCGCGGATGATCCCCTCGATCTTGGCGCGCACCCGGAGACCGAGCGGCAGCCAGGCGAAGATCCCCGGGGACTGGCGACGGACGTACCCGGCGCGGACGAGCAGCTTGTGGCTCGTCACCTCGGCGTCGGAGGGGTCGTCGCGGAGCGTACGGAGGAACAGATGCGAAAGCCGTGTGACCACGGGGCCAGCCTAGCGGCGTGCGCCGACGGCGCGGCACGGGAGGGGGCACACCGTGCGAGGTTCGCCGCACGGTGCGAGGTCAGGGCGGGCGCGCACCGTGCGCGGTTCGCCGAACGGTGCGGCGCAGGCCGCATCGTGCGGTGTCACAAGCGCGCACCGGACTGCTTTCCCGTCACGGGTTCGCGAAGTCCGCACAGTGCGGACGGGACGCTCGCTGCGAGGCCGCCACGGGCCTCCCGTCCGGCACGCCGCGATGCTCGTCGTGCGCGGACGCGCACCGTGCGAGGTTCGCCGACCGGTGCGGCCTCAGCCGCACCGTGCCGCCCGCTGACCCCGCACCGAGCCGTCAACCCGGCACACAGTGGCGGAATCCGCACCGTGCCGGAGCGCGCGCTACGGGGTGGTGATGACCTCGGGGGTGCCGAGCGCGGCCTCCGGCCCCATCTCGTCGGCGATGCGGTTCGCCTCGGCGATGAGGGTCTGCACGATCTCGTGCTCCGGCACCGTCTTGACGACCTTGCCCTTGACGAAGATCTGGCCCTTGCCGTTGCCCGACGCCACGCCGAGGTCGGCCTCGCGGGCTTCGCCGGGGCCGTTCACGACGCAGCCCATGACGGCGACGCGCAGGGGGACGGACATGCCCTCGAGGCCCTTGGTGACGTCGTTCGCCAGCTGGTAGACGTCGACCTGGGCCCGGCCGCAGCTCGGGCACGAGACGATCTCGAGCTTGCGTTCGCGCAGGTTGAGCGACTGCAGGATCTGCAGGCCGACCTTGACCTCTTGCGCGGGCGGCGCGGACAGGGACACGCGGATGGTGTCGCCGATGCCCTCGGCCAGCAGGATGCCGAACGCGGTGGCGCTCTTGATGGTGCCCTGGAACTCGGGGCCGGCCTCGGTCACACCGAGGTGCAACGGCCAGTCACCGGCGGCGGCGAGCTGGCGGTAGGCCTTGACCATGACGATCGGGTCGTTGTGCTTGACCGAGATCTTGAAGTCGTGGAAGTCGTGCTCCTCGAACAGGCTGGCTTCCCACACGGCGGACTCGACGAGCGCCTCGGGTGTGGCCTTGCCGTACTTCTGCAGCAGGCTCGGTTCGAGCGACCCGGCGTTGACGCCGATGCGGAGCGACACGCCTGCGGCCTTCGCCGCGGCGGCGATCGCACCGACCTGGTCGTCGAACTTGCGGATGTTGCCCGGGTTCACGCGGACCGCGGCGCAGCCGGCGTCGATCGCCTGGAACACGTACTTCGGCTGGAAGTGGATGTCGGCGATGACCGGGATCTGCGACTTCTTCGCGATGATCGGCAGCGCGTCGGCGTCTTCCTGCGTCGGCACGGCGACCCGGACGATGTCGCAGCCCGAGGCCGTGAGCTCGGCGATCTGCTGCAGCGTCGCGTTGATGTTCGTCGTCGGGGTCGTGGTCATCGACTGCACGGACACCGGAGCGTCGCCGCCCACGAGCACCTTGCCGACCCGGATCTGGCGCGACTTGCGTCGGGGGGCGAGGGTTTCGGGCGACTTGGGCATACCGAGGTTCACAGCGGGCACGTGAGCACTCTACGCGCTCGCTCCGAGCGTCCCGGCCCGGTCACACCGGACGCTCAGAGCCGAGCGGCGCTGTCCACCACGGTGATGAGCGGCGCGTACAGCCGCATCGCGTCGAGCGCCCGCTCGTGGTCCGCGTCGCTCGCCCCGGCGCAGGCGTCCGCGACGACCGTCACGGTCGCTCCGGCGTCCGCCGCCGCCAGGGCGGTCGACAGCACGCAGCAGTCGGTCGACACGCCCGTGAGCACCAGGTGCGGGTGGCCGCCGACGACGGCCTGGAGGCCCGTCCCCCACTTGCCGAACGTCGGCTCGGTCACGACGGGGTCGTTGCGGTCCCCTGCCGCACTCGCGAAGGGCTCGGTCAGCGCGTACAGCGGGGCGGCGTCCGGCACGAGGGCGAAGGGCCACTCGCGGTAGTACGGCACCCAGGCGCCCTGCGGGCGCTGGGGCGCGACGAACCGGGTGAACACCGTGCGTCCGGTGAACCGGGGCAGCAGACGCTCGATGCCGACTCCGGCGTGGTCGTACCGCGGCGCCGCCCACGGGGACTCCCCCGTGAAGACCTGCTGCATGTCGATGACGACGAGCCAAGCGTCGTCGGGGACGCCCGTGCTCACCGCTGTGCTTCCTGGCGCCGGACGGAGCCCCGGGCGAACAGCAGGGTGCCGAGGAACCCGACGACGAGCGCGACCAGCACACCGAGGTTCGCGTAGGCCCAGGCGCCGTCGCGTCCGCCGAGGCCGAACGGCCCGAGCAGGTAGCCCTGCCACGACAGCCACGCCGGTGACGCCAGCGTGACGAGACCCCACCCGAGTGCCGTGCCGACCGCGACCAGGGCGATCGCGCCCCACCGGACGTCGCCGTAGCGGCCGCGACGGTCGTCGAGCTCGCCTTCGGCGTAGGCCGTGCGCCGCAGCAGGACGTCGGCGACGAAGATGCCGGCCCAGGCGGCGATCGGGACGCCGAGGGTGATGAGGAACGCCTGGAACGGGCCGACGAAGTCCGTCGCGAAGAACGCGATGTAGATCGCACCCGCCACCATGAACACGCCGTCCACCCCGGCGGCGACCGGCCGTGGGATCTTCACGCCGACGCTCAGCAGCGCGAGGCCCGACGAGTAGATGTCGAGCACCGCGCCGCCGACGAGCCCGAGGATCGCGACGAGGGCGAACGGGATGAGGAACCACACCGGCAGGATCGTGGTGAGCGCGCCGATCGGGTCGGCACCGATCGCCGCGCTCAGGTCCGGCGAGGAACCGGCGAGCAGGACACCGAAGACCACGAGGATCGCCGGTGCGAGGGCACCGCCGAAGGTCGTCCACCCGACGACTCCCCCGGTCGACGCCGAGCGCGGCAGGTACCGCGAGTAGTCGGCAGCGGCGTTCACCCAGCCCAGCCCGAAGCCGGTCATCACGAGCACGAGCGCACCGATGAACTGCTGGGCACTGCCCGTCGGCATCGCGGCGATCGCGGCGAAGTCGATGGACGGCACCGCGAGCACGACGTAGACGACCGTCAGCACAGCGGTGATCACCGTGATCCAGGTCTGCAGGCGCATGATGACGTCGAAGCCCGCGACGCCGGCCCCGACCACGAGCGCGGCGACCACGACGAGGGCGACGACCTTCGTCAGCACCCCGCCGTCCCAGCCGAGCTCGGTGAACACCGTCGAGGTCGCGAGGACCGCGAGTGCGGCGAGGGCGGTCTCCCACCCGACGGTGAGGATCCAGCTGAGGAACGAGGGCACCCGGTTGCCGCGGACCCCGAAGGCCGCGCGGCTCAACACCATCGTCGGCGCCGACCCCCGCTTGCCGGCGATCGCGACGACGCCGCACAGCAGGAACGAGAACACCACCCCGATGACCGAGACGACGGTGGCCTGCCAGAACGAGATGCCGAAGCCGACCACGAAGGACCCGTAGGCGATGCCGAGGACGGAGATGTTCGCCGCGAACCACGGCCAGAAGAGTCCCCGCGGGGTGCCCTTGCGGTCGGACTCGGCGATGACGTCGAGGCCCTGCCGTTCGACGGTGCGGACCTCGGGCGCGGCGGTGGTGGGCCCGGAGTTCGTGGGCGCTGTGCTCATCCGCTGAGCGTAGCGCCGCAGCGACTACCCGAACAGGTTCACAGGCCGCACGATGTCGGCGTAGATCAGCAGCGCGCTCATCCCCGCCAGCAGCACCACGACGACCATCGTGAGCGGCATCGTCTTCGCCAGGTCGATGGGGCCCGGGTCCGCCTTGCCGACGAGTTTGAAGGACCGTCGCTTGATCGCCTCCCACAGGGCGCCGGCGATGTGCCCGCCGTCGAGCGGCAGCAGCGGCACCATGTTCAGCACGAACAGGCCGATGTTCAGCGAGGCCAGCAGCCCGAGGATCGTGTACGCCTTGTCGACCACCGGCACACCGCTCATCGACGAGACCTCGCCGATCGCGCGGCCGACGCCGACGACCGACACGGGGCTGTCCTGCGACCGCTCCTGCGCGCCGAACGCCGCGTTCCAGACGGCGACCAGGCGCTGCGGCAGGTCGATGATGAGGTGCGCCGACGCGGCGATCTGCGCACCCGTCGCGGGCAGGACCTCGGCCGGCGACTGCCGCACGAGCGACTGCCCGATGCTGACGCCGACGACACCGACCCGCTGGGTCTTCGTCGTGCCGTCTTCGTTCGTGACGACCTTGCCCTCGGCGTCGTAGACGTCGCGGGTGGCGGTCGTCGGGGTGATCTCGAGCGTCTTCCGGGCACCGTCACGCTCGACGACGACCGTCACCTGCTCGCCGGCCGACTTCTGGAACACCTCGGAGACGCGCGCGATGGTCGGGTCCTGCTCACCGTTCACCGAGAGCACGACGTCGCCCGACGCGATGCCGGCCTGCTTCGCCGGCGACTCCGCATCGCCCGAGGTGCACTCGGTCGTCTGGCTGGTCGGCAGGACGCAGTCGACGCTCGACGTGAACGTCGTGGTCGGCGACCCGAAGCCACACAACAGCACGCCGAACAGGACGATCCCGATCACCAGGTTCATCGCGGGGCCAGCGACCATCACGATGATGCGCTTCCACGGGGTCAGCCGGTAGAAGGCGCGGGAGTCGTCGCCGCCGGAGTCCGCGATCTGCTCCGCGCTGGCCTGACGGGCGTCCTGCACGAACGCGCCGTACATGCCGGTGTTCGTGATCGCACTCGGGCGGCCGGAGGCGCGCGGCTTGAGCATGCCGACCATCGAGATGTAGCCGCCGAGCAGGATCGGGCGGATGCCGTACTCGGTCTCACCCCGCTTGAACGACCACATGGCCTTGCCGAACCCCAGCGAGTACTGCGTCACCTTGACGTTGAACAGCTTCGCGAAGGACAGGTGCCCCAGCTCGTGGAGTCCGATCGAGACCAGCAGGCCGATGATGAAGACGACCACGCCGAGGACGAAGAGCAGGACGGATTCGACGGTCACCGGGAAAGGGTACGGGACGCTTGCCATGACGGAGCCGAGCGCCGTCTGGGAGGTGATCTGAGCTTCTCCCCACCGGCACGGCCGTCCCGCCGCTGGCGCGTCGCGCCGGAACCGGCGGTGTGGGCCCCGTCCGTCACGTGGTGACCATGCGACCGACGGGAGGCGCGGATCGCGTCAGCGGGTCAGCGCGCGGTCCGCCGCGGCGCGGGCCCAGTGCTCCGCAGCGAGCACGCCGTCGAGTGACGGCTCCCCCGCGGTGTGCTCCTCGACGACGCGCTCGACCGTGTCGACGATGTCGAGGAAGCCGATGGCGCCCGCGTGGAACGCGGCCACGGCCTGCTCGTTCGCCGCGTTGAACACGGCCGGGAAGGTCCCGCCGAGTTCACCGACACGCTTCGCGAGGGCGACGGCGCCGAACGCGTCGGCGTCGAGTGGCTCGAAGGTCCAGGTGCTCGCCGTGGTCCAGTCGAGCGGCACGCCGACCCCGGGCACGCGGTCCGGCCACGCCAGGCCGAGCGCGATCGGCAGACGCATGTCCGGCGGCGAGGCCTGCGCGATGGTGGAGCCGTCGACGAACTCGACCATCGAGTGCACGATCGACTGCGCGTGCACCGTGACCTCGATGCGGTCGTACGGCACGCCGAAGAGCAGGTGCGCCTCGATGACCTCGAGTCCCTTGTTGACGAGCGTGGCGGAGTTCGTCGTGACGACGAGGCCCATGTCCCACGTGGGGTGCGCCAGCGCCTGCGCCGGGGTGACGTCGCGGAGCTGCTCGCGGGTGCGGCCGCGGAACGGACCGCCGCTCGCCGTCAGGACGAGCCGCTGCACCTCGGTGTCGGCACCGGAGCGGAGCGCCTGCGCGATCGCCGAGTGCTCGCTGTCCACCGGGACGATCTGGCCCGGTGCAGCAGCCCGCTGCACCAGGGAGCCGCCCACGATGAGGCTCTCCTTGTTGGCGAGCGCCAGGGTGGCACCGGTCTCGAGCACCGCGAGCGTCGGCCCGAGGCCGACCGACCCCGTGATGCCGTTCAGGACGACGTCCGCCTCGACGTTGCGGACGAGCCGCTCGGAGTCCTGCGCCCCGAACGCCGTGTCGCGGACGCCGAACCGGGCAGCCTGTTCGACGACGAGGTCACGGTTGCTGCCGGCGGTCAGACCGACGACCTCGAACCGGTCCGGGTTGCGGGCGACGACGTCGAGCGCCTGCGTGCCGATCGAGCCGGTGCTGCCGAGGACGACGATGCGGCGCCGGGCCACGGTCAGCCCTTCGCGAGGATGTCGACCACGAAGACCAGGGTGGCGTTCTTCGGGATGCCCGAGCCCTCCTGCGGGTTCGCGCCGTAGGCGTCCTCCGGCGTCGCGACGATCAGCACCTGGGAGCCGACCTTCTGGCCGACGAGCCCGGTGACGAAGCCCTTGATGAGTGCGCTCTCGGAGACCGTGAAGGTCGTCGGGGCGCCCTTCGACCACGAGGAGTCGAACTCCTTGCCGGTGTCGTAGACGACGCCCTTGTACTGCACGAGGGCGGTGTCGCCGTCGGCGATCGCGGCGCCGTTGCCCTGCTTGAGGACCTCGACCGTCGTCTTCGTCGGGGCCTTCACGCCGTCGGGGATCGTGATCTCGGGCTCGCCGCTCGACTTGTCCGTGACCGTCGGCAGTGCCGGGTCCTGGTCCTTCGGGGTGCCGTTCGCCTTGGTGGGGGTCTGCGCGACGACGTCGGCGACGACCACGATCTCGCCACCGGTGTTGAAGCCGAGTGCCGACGACTGGCCCACGGCGGCCACACGGTCGCCGACCTTCGAGCACGCGAGCAGGGCTCCGAAGCCCGAGCCGCCGACGGACAGGACCTGCGGGTTGCCCTCGTCGAAGCCGACGGTGCCGAGCTTCTTGGCGTCCTTGGCCTCGTAGACCGTGTACGACACCTGGGCGTAGTCGCCCTCGTCGAGCGACGCGCCCTTGCCGGACACGAGCTTCGTGGCCTGCGGCTTCTTCGCCGAGAGGCCGGCCGTGAACTTCACCGTCGGGGCCTTCGTACCGCCGAACGAGCCGGTCGCGCGGATCGCGTCGGAGGACTTGCCGGGGTCCGGGCAGGACGTGATCGCCGAGGCGGTCGCGCTGGCGGTCGGGGTCGGCGAGGCCGTGGACCCGTCCGAGCCGGAGCCGGAGCAGGCGGCGAGTCCCAGCACGACGGCGGGGACGAGGGCGATCGGGAGCAGGCGCAGACGCTTCACGGGAACCTAGTCTGCCCCACCCGTTGAAGAGTCCCCTGCCAATGTCGCAGCACGGACGACGGTCTCGGCCTCGTGGTGCACCGGGAACGACACCGACCGGGCGATGAAGCACAGCTGGTTGGCCGTGGCGTGGGCGGCTTCGGCGTCGGCGACCCGGTCCGCCTCGAGGATCGTCACGACCGGGTGCAGCGTCGCCCCGGTGAGCTCGCCCGAGCCGTCGCGGTTCAGGTTCAGCGATGCCGTGGCCGTGTCGCGGTAGTCGACGACGGTGAAGCCCTGGGTCACCGCGACGTGCAGGTAGCTGAGCATGTGGCACTGGGCCAACGCGGCGACGACGAGTTCCTCCGGGTTCCAGCGGTCGCGGTCACCGCGGAACGTGGGGTCGGCCGAGCCGGCCACGTCGGGCTTGCCGACCGCCGAGACCACGTGCTCGCGCCCGTAGTCGCGGTAGCCGGAGGTACCGGTGCCGCGGTCTCCCGTCCAGCTGACGGAGACCTCGTAGGTGTGGTCCTGCACGGGTGCTGCCCCTTCGTCGGCGTCACTGGCGGTCGTCCGCCCTGGCTAGCATGGCGGCATGACGGTGAGCCACGAAGTCCGCACTGATCGCCATCCTCTCACCGCCGACGGGTCGGTCGAACTCGCGGTCCTCGACCGGTCGGGGTTCGACGAGAGCCGGCACATCGGCGCCGGGGTCGTGGTCGACTCCGCAGGTGCCGTGGTCGACTCGGTCGGCGACGTCGCCGCCAGCATCTACCCGCGCTCGACGATGAAGCCGTTCCAGGCCCTGGCCGTCCGCCGAGCCGGTGCCCGGTTCTCCGACGAGGAACTCGTCCTGACCACCGCGAGCCACGCCGGCACCCCCGCGCACCAGGCCCTCGCGCTGCACATGCTCGAGTCGTTCGACCACGTCGAAGCCGACCTCGGGTGCCCGCCGGACATGCCCTTCGACCGAGCCACCGGAAGGACGATGGACGGCCCCCGGCGCCTGGCGATGAACTGCTCGGGCAAGCACGCCGGCATGCTCGCCGCCTGCCGCGTCAACGGGTGGGACGAGGCGACGTACCTGGACATCGAGCACCCGATGCAGCAGCGGGTCCGCTCGGTGGTCGAGGAGTACACGCACGAGACGGTCGACCTGGTCGGCACCGACGGCTGCGGCGCCCCTGTGTTCCCGCTCACACTGACCGGACTGGCACGCGGGTTCGCCGGTGTCGTCGCTCGGGCCGACGACGACTCCGCGGCACTGACCGACGCCGTCCTGGCGCACCCGTGGGCGATCGACGGGGTCGGTCGGGCCAACACCGTCACGATCGAGCGGTTGCAGGTCCTGGCGAAGCTCGGTGCCGAGGGCGTCATGGTGATGGGGCTGCCCGGTGGGGCCGCGGTCGCGGTGAAGGTGCTGGACGGGTCGCAGCGTGCAGGCACCCTCGCAGCGCTGACCCTGCTGCAGCGGAACGGGCTGGTGGGTGCCGACGGCGTGGCCGATGTCCTGGCGGCGACGGGTGAGCAGGTGCTCGGCGGTGGCGTGCCGGTCGGCGCGGTCCGCGTCGGCTCCGGCCTGCGCTGAGGCCGTCACCCGACGAGCTCCGGGAGCTCCGGTGTGAGCATGACACCGCGTCGGTCGGGTGGGCGACGCACGGTGCAGCCGTAGCGGGTGACCTCGACCGCTGTGTCCCACGACCGCGGCATCGTGCCGAGACCCGGGACGAGCACGACCGTGCCGCTCGGACGTCCGGAGCGGTCGAGGCGAGCGAGCACCGCTGTGCCGTCGGGTAGGGCCCTAGCGTCGGGTAGGGCCGCGCCGGTGGGCAGCGCCGCGGCGTCCCCAGCGACAGTTCCGAGTCTGCCGGCTGCGCGGAGGTCGTCCCACGGATCGGCGGTGGCGCGGAGCTGATCGGCGATCGCCTGGAACACCGCGGCGGCGAGTGCCCCGGTGCCGACGACCACGACGTGACCGGCCGCGTGGGTCTCCCACGGGACACCGTCCGGGCCGTGGCCGAGCAGGAGCCGTCCGGGTGCGCTCGGACAGAGGGGCTCGATCGCCGCTGCGGATTCGTCGCCGGACAGCGACTCCGGTTCGCGGGGCCCGCCAGCGCCGGACCGGTGCAGCAGGACGTCGAGCACCGCGCAGCACACGGCGGCTGCGAACACCACCGCACGCGAAGCGCCGTCGATGGGCGCGATCACCCCGGCGAGGACGAGCACGACGGAGGTCCCGACCAGGACGCACCGAGCAGCGAAGGGTGTCATGGCTCCATCGCAACAGGCCGGCGGCGCCGCCGAGGGCGCCGACGGCCGATCTGTGGAGAAGTCCGGCAGCGCTACTGCACGAGGAAGAACTGCTCGCCGATGTCCACCCGTGCACCGCGCTCCACGCGGTACCGACGCCCGGGCTCGCACCGACGGATCGAACCGTCGATGTGGCGGACGACGGTGCCGTTGCCGGAGAACCGGTCGGACACCCACAGGTCGTCTCCGTCACGGCCGAGCTCGAGGTGGGTCTTCGACACCGACTTGCCCGGGTCGTGCACGGTCAGCAGGTCGTCGTAGCGCTCCCCCGGCTGCGGACGAGGCAGACGACCGAGCAGGCCGGTGCCGTGCACCCCGAACCGCTCACCCGTGCTGAAGTGCAGCAGGAACGGCGCGCGCGTCGGGGTCTTCGAGACGATGCGGGTCTCGTCGACGTCCTCGTCGAGCTCGTCGGCGTCCGCACTGGCCGCGGGACGGTCCGACGGCGGGAGCGGGAGCTCGGGTGCCGTCGCCCCGGGGACCGGAGGCAGGGGCGCGGCGAGCGGGGCCTGCGCCGGCGGGGCCCAGGACCGTTCAGGGTCCTGGGGTTCAACGTGCGGTGCCGCGTCCCCGGGCTCGGACGGCTCGGTCACCGGCGCCGCGTGTGCGCCGCGGGGACGCCCACCCGGGCGCGAGGCCTCGCTGTCCGGCAGGGCCGACTCGTCGTCGGCGGCGGTCTCGTCGGCGGCGGTCTCGTCGGCGGCGGCCTCGACGGACCCGTTCTCGTCGGACCCGGTCTCGCCGGACCCGGTCTCGTCGCTCGAGGCCTGATCGTCCGCAGGCGCATCGACCGGGATCTCGTCGTCCGGCACGTCGGTCGACGACGACCCGCCGGCTCCGGCCGACTCCACGCCGGAGTGCTCGGTCGCCCAGTCCGGACGCGCCATCGGCAACGGTACGACCGGTCCGGTGAACGCGGCGGTCACGGCGGGGCGGACTGCTCCGCACTCCCCGCAGAAGATGTCGTCGGGCTCGAGGCGGTTGCCGCAGACGTGGCAGATGGTCGTGGCGTGCATGCCCGGCGTCACGAGCGGCGCGGGCCGCGGCGGTCGGCGGTCGATCAGCGGCTCGACGACGGCGGTGTCCCCCGGCTGCGGCGGCGACACGACGGGCGCGGCGGCGGTCGGTTGGTCGAGCGCACCGTCCTGGACGGGTTCGCCGGAGCGGGTGGACGACGTGTCGTCGGCGTCGTCGGACTCGACGTGCACGGGCGAGTCGTCCGTCGCGTGCGGGGATGCCGCGGTGCCGTCGGGCGTGTCGTGGGACGTGTCGTGGGACGTCTCGTCAGCGGCGGCCGGTGCACTCGGGACCGGCGGGACGACAGGAGCGGACTCGGCTCCGGACGCGGGCGGTGCGGCCTCGGTGGTGGCACCGCGGCCGACCCACCAGGACGGTCCGGCCGGCGCCGCGGTCGGGGCCGGAGCGACCGGCGGCGCCCACACGGGTGCCGGCGCCTCGTCAGCACCAGGCGGGGTCGCGGGACGGTCCTCGACAGGAGCCAGCCGGGTCCGCTCGGGGTCGTCGGCGAGGACGTCTGCGGGCTCGGAGCGGTAGGCGTCCGGGTCCAGTGGCGGTTCGTCCGGAGCAGGGACGGCGTCGGGCTGCGCGGCCGCGTTCGACCAGTTGCCGAGGCCGGAGCCCGCACCGTGCACGTGCGACGGCGCCTCGCGCGGGGCGAGGTCGTCGGGGCGTTGGACCGGCACCGCGGCCGGCGGTTCGCTGCTGCGGCGGTCGGCACCGGTCAGCCAGGCGCGGGTGGCTGGGTCGAGGGTGGACTCGGGCAACCATGCGTCAGCCGCAGGGTCGGAGCGACGTCCGTGGGAGTCGGGCTGCTGCAGGGGCGGTGGCGGCGCCTGCTCGACGGGGGTCGGAGCGACCGGCCGGCGGCTCGCTCCGGCGGTCACCGCGCGTCCGCACTCACCGCAGAAGATCGCCCCCTCCGGGAGCATCGATCCACAGTGTTCGCATCTGATCACGGTCTGCCTCTGTCCTCACTCGGCCGTCCACGACGCTCGTCAGGCCTCCGGCCATCGTAGTCACCGCGTCTCGCCGAGCCCTGACCGGTGGTCGCGCGCGGCCGTTCGGGTCCGCGCAGGGACCGGAGCGACACGGCGGTGCGGAACCGCTCACGACGCGTCCGACCGGCGCGCAGGGTCCCCACCGCGTCGTCCGTCGCCGACCACATCCGGTCGGCAGCGGCCTGGTCGACGTCGCTCGGTCCGAACACCGCCCGGTCGGCGAGGGCGGCCAGTCCGGTCCCGCCCTCACCCGGAGCACCGGCGACGGTCTCGCGTCGCGTGGCCGATCCGGCCACGTCGTGTCCACGGTCGAGGAGCGCATCGCGGTACTCGTCCCAGGCCCCCACGATGCGACCGCGCGGCGTCGGAGCACGACGCCGCCGTCGGCGGCGGACCCGCTTCAACAGGACGATCACCCCGAACGGCAGGAGCACGAGGGCGATCAGCCCCAGTGCACCGAGCACCCACGGCAGCGCTGCGAGCAGGATCTGCAACCACAGCGGCTGCACAGGCGGCGTGTTCCGATCGCTCTGCGGCGGCGCCTGCTGGTCCTGGTCCTGCTGGTCGACGGGAGGCGGCGGCACGACGGTTTCGGGACGGGTCACCGGCTGCGGCGTCTGCTGCTGCTCGTTCGGGATCTCGCGGACACTCGGGTTCGGGTTGAGCATCACCCACCCCCACTGCGCGGTGTCGACCTCGATGCGCGCGGTGACGTCCGAGCCGCGGAACGTCGTGGTGCCCCCGCTCACCGACGCCCCGCCGGACCCCGAGTCGCCGCCCGCAGTGAAGCCCATGACCACCCGTGCCGGGAACCCGAGCTCGTCGGCCATCAGCGCAGCGGCCGCGGCGTACTGCTCCTGGTCGCCGATCATCAGCGGCGACGTCAGGAGCTCCTGGATGCGGTCGGCGCCGTGCCCCGAACGGCTCATCCGGTCGTCGCCCACGCCGTGGCTGACGTACCCGTTGCGCTTGAGCGCCTGGATCACCGCGACGAGCTTCGCACCAGACGTCGCATCGGCATCGGTCGTCGCCTCGACCGTCTCGCGGACGGCGTCCGGCACCTCGCGCGCCGTGGGGACCGCGGCGCTGCCCGGGCGGGCCGCCGCGAGCTGCTCGTCCGTCGGCTGGTCGGGGACCACGGCGGTCAGGTCGTAGGAAGTGCCTTCGCGGACACCGCCGACCACGGCGCCCGTCTGCGTCGAGCCGTTGTAGAAGAAGGACCCGCGCTCGTCGTCGGCGTCGGTCCCGGTGAAGTCGACGCGCTCCAGGTCCCCCACCGTCGGCAGCCAGACCCCGTTGTAGCCGTCGACGGTCACCCCGACGCGCACCGTGGTGCCGTCCACGCCACGGACGTCGACCGACGTCGGCACCCGCTCGAACGTCCCCGACGACGAGGAGCCGTCCGACCCGCCGACGCGGTAGACCACGCCGTCGTAGGTGTCGAGCGTCGCGATGCGCACGAACCCGTTCTCCGGCAGTCCGGTGACCCGGAGCTGTGCGGTGTCCGCCGCGCTCTGTTCCTCGTACGCGCGGAAGCCGCTCAGCGGGCTGACGTAGTCGCGGGGGTCGAACGGCTTCACGACGTCCGTCCGGGCCACGGTGCGCTCGTTCGCCGGCGGTGCGACCAGCCCGAGCCCCGTCGCGACGACGGCCGCCGCCACGATCGTCCCCGTGCCGACGAGCGCCGGGCGGACGACCGACCGGGCGATCGGTACCGACGACCCGATCGTGGTCGCCACGGCGACCGCGCGACGGGCGTGCCGCACCGTCAGCGCCCACACGAGCGCGACCGCGACGAGCACGACGGCCGTCACGATCGACGTGTCCAGCCGGCTCGGCCCGACGACCACCCCGATCGCGAACAGCACCAGCGCCGGGATGCTCGCGAGTTCTTGCCTGGAGGCCCGGGTCGCCACGCTCACGGCCGTCACCGTGGCGACGAGGAGCGTCACGAAGTACGGCACGAGGAGCGCCTCGTACGAGCCGACCGGCAGGCTGATGGTCACCAGCTGCTTCCACCCCAGCGCGACGCCGGCGAACAGCGCGAGCAGGCCAGGGCCCGTCGGCAGGACCCCGTTGGCCTGACCAGGCACGGCGGCGGGTACACCGGCGAGCGTGAACGCCGCCACCGTCGCGATCGCCACCACGACCAGCGGCAGCCGCAGGACCGCGCCGACGAGGGCGACGAGGGTGCCGAAGACGATCGCGGTCACCGCAGCGACGATCATCGAGTCATCACGGTAGACCGGCCACCACGACACACTCGCGACCGCGAGCAGGAGCCACACGACGAGGGTCCCGCCGGCCAGACGGAACGGCACGAGCCGCCGGGCATCGCGGCGATCGGAACGCCGGGTCGACCGACGGGCACGCTCCGCGGGCGGCGTCGGCGCGGCCACCGGAGGGGCGCTCACGCGGCGGCCGATCGGTGCAGGGCGTGCCGGAGGTCGTCCAGGTAGCCGATGGTCATCACGGTCAGGCCCGCGACCCGCAGGAACCGTGGCTGTGCTTCGGGCTCGCAGATCACCGCGACGACCTCGACCCCGACGGGGAAGCGGGTCGCCGCGAGCCGGAGCGCCGGCAGCCCGATCGTCGAACCGACGACCAGGAACGCCACCGAGATGCCTTCGGTGTCGCTGCCGACGATCCGGGAGACCTCGGCGATGGGCAGGCAGGCATCGGCGAGTCCGACCGAGGCGAAGTCGTCGAGCAGTCGCGTCGGGGTGACCGTCGGCAGGGTCCGCACCGCGTAGACGGCACGCTTCGCGAACTCCGGGGTGCGTTCCGACACCACGACCGAGACCTCTCGGCCGTCGCGGATCGCACGAGCACCGAGCGAGGCCGCAGCGCTCACCGCGAGCTCGAACTCCTCGTCGTCCCCGAACTCCGACCTGGCGATGCCCAGCGCCACGACCAGGTGCGAGCGGCGCGTGTCCTCGAACTGGCGCACCATCAGCGCGCCCGACTTCGCCGTCGATTTCCAGTGGATGGTGCGGGGATCGTCACCCGGCATGTACTCGCGGATGGCGTGGAACGCGATGTCCGCCGGCGACAGATCGGTGGTCGCCTGCCCCTCGAGGTCACGCACCAGGCCGGTGCTCGTCGACGGGATCGCGATCGTGCGCGGGTGCACGATGACCTGTTCGCGTGCGGTCCAGACGACCTCGCGACGGACGAGACCGACGGGGTCGGCGCGGACACCGGTGACCGGCCCCACATCGAGCACGCCGCGGCGCACGGTCGGCACGGGTACCAGTTGCTCGAACGTGCCGTGCGCGCCGATCGCCGGGATCGCGACGTCGACGAGACCCGGGCCGACCGGCACCTCGACCGTCGTCGGCACCGAGGGCAGACGCGTCGGGTTCTCCGCCGTGACCACCACACCGGCCTCGTCGCCGACCGCCACACGGTGCTGCGGCAGGCGCATCCGGATCACCAGCCGCGTGCGACCAATGAGCGCGATCGCGGCGACGACGACGAGCACCGCTCCCGCGAACCCGACGACGACGATCTCCCGCAGGCCGAACCGGTAGCCGGCCACGAACGCGACGAGCGTGAGGGCCGCGACCGTCCACCCGAGCCCGGTGACGACGGACGAGACCTCGCCCCAGGAACGCTTGACGAGCCTCCAGGCCGTTGCCCACACCCGGACGATCCCGACGACCGCATCCGCGGCGACGCCTTCGCGGTCACCGACGATGCGCGAGCGGACGTTGGTCAGGCCGGCGACCGTCCCCGTGCGCTCGTACGCCGTCGTCCCGCGACGCGACCGCGTCGAGGACGGACGGCGTGAGCGCGTGGAGACGGGCCGGCGGTCCGTCACGTCGTGACTCGGTCGGCCGGCGGCGGCGTCTCCACCAGCAGCTGTGCGATGACGCTCGGCGCGCTGACACCGTCGAACTCCGCCTCGGCGTCGAGCACCAGGCGGTGCGCGAGCACCGGGACGGCGAGGGCCTTGACGTCGTCCGGCGTGACGTAGTGGCGGCCGCTCAGCGCGGCGAGCACGCGTGCCGAACGGATGAGGCCCATCGCGCCGCGGACGCTGACGCCCAGGCGGACCTCACTGGCCGAACGCGTCGCGTCGACCAACCGTGCGACGTAGTCGGCGATGACGGCGTCGACGTGCACCGTGCGGGCCAGCGCGGCCATCTCGGTGATCGTCGCCGCAGGCACGACGCTCGCGAGCGGAACCGATGCCGACGGAGCCGACGAGGTCTCGAGGATCTTCACGGTGGCGGCGTGGTCGGGGTAGCCGATCGAGGTCTTCATGAGGAACCGGTCGAGCTGCGCCTCGGGCAGACGGTACGTGCCGGCCTGCTCGATGGGGTTCTGCGTCGCGATGACCATGAAGGGGGCCGCCAGGCGGTGGTTCACGCCGTCGACCGTGATCGCCGACTCCTCCATCGCCTCGAGCAGGGCAGACTGCGTCTTCGGGCTCGCACGGTTGATCTCGTCGGCGAGGACGATGTTCGCGAAGACCGGGCCGCGGTGGAAGTCGAACTCCTGCGTGCGCTGGTCGTAGACGCTGATGCCGGTGATGTCGCCGGGCAGCAGGTCGGGGGTGAACTGGATGCGGTTCGTCGTCCCCTGCACGCTCTGCGCCATCGCCCGCGCCAGGCTCGTCTTGCCCGTGCCGGGGACGTCCTCGAGGAGCAGGTGGCCCTCGCTGAGCATCGCCGTCACCGCGAGGCGGATCACGAACGTCTTCCCGAGGAGCACCTGCTCGACGTTGGTCACGATGCGGCCTGCGACGTCGGCGAACCAGGTGGCCTGCTCCGGGGTCATGCTCATGCGGGGTGGTCCTCGTCCTTCTGGATGGTCAGTTGCCGGCGGCGGGGGTGATGATGAACGTGTCCGGGCTCGGGTCGGGCGTGCCGTTGACGGTTGCGGTGACACGGATCGCATCGAACCCGACCGGCACGTTGTCGCTCAGCGCGTACTTCCCCGCACCGTCGGGCTTGTCCTCGGTGCAGTTGTAGCTTCCCAGAAGCCCGTCGGTGCAGTACTCCACCTTGTACGTGGGGATCAGAGCCGCGTTGTTGCTGTTGTCGGGTGGGTTCACGACCGGCGCCTGGCCGACCACGGCGCTCACCACCGAGGCGCGGGTGGTGTACGCGGTGCGCTTCGACTCGCTGCTCGATGCGCAGTAGTCACCATCGGTCGCACACGCGGTGAAGACCACCCTCGACTCGATCCCGTTCCCGGCGCCGGCACCGAGCGAAGCGCTGCCGTTGAACCGAACCCGGGGACCGTCGTTCACCGAGTAGTACAGGTAACGGGTCGTCCCGCTCGCAGCGATGTCGACGACGTGGTTCTGTGGGTTCCGGACGTCGGTTCCGATGCTGACGCTGCCGGTGGGCGCGTCCGGCGTCTGGTAGCCCTCGACGCCGGCGGGCTGGGAGGGCGCGCAGAACAGGCCGTTGTCGGCGTACGCGACGTAGCGGTACTGGCTCGTGATCGTGTCGCTGGCGCTGCTGCTCGACCAGGTCCTCTCCGCGCCGTCGGTCGAACACCCGGCCGGGATCGGAGTGTTGGCGGCGTACTTCGCGATCGTCCATCCCGGTGCTCCACCGGCCCAGTTCGACTCGGTCGCGTTCAACGCGACAGCAGTGGTCGAGCCCTGGCGGTTCCCCGTCGCGCTCAGGGAGGGGGTTCCGGGTCGACCGATTGCCGAGCCCGTCGCCGACGCCGAGTTCCACTGCACCACCGTGCCGTTGCGATCAGCGCTGTTCCGAGCCGACACGGTCACCGTGTACTGCGCCGCGCTCTGGGCACCGGCGAACGAGGTGTTCGTCGCAGTGCCGGTGTTGCGGGTGTCGGACAGCCCCGGACCCTCGATGGTCACGACGTAGTTGTCGACCGAGCTGCCCCGGTTCGGAGTGGCGACGGCGTTCCACTTCACGTCGAGCTGGTTCGGCGTCGACCCGTTCGGCGTGACGGTGATGCCCTTCGGCGGCGCCGGCACGAAGTCTGCACTGATCGGAGCGGAGCTGCCCGACGGCTTCGAGTCGCCGATCGCGTTGGTGGCGATGACCTGGAACCGGTAGGACGCCTTCGGGTCGAGCCCGGTCAGCGTGCAGACGGTCGCGGTGCCGCAGTTCTTCGAGACACCGTTCGTGCCCGTCACGCGGTACCCGGTGATCGGCGAGTTGTTCCCCTGCGGCGTCGACCAGGTCAGCGTGGCCTGACCGCCGTCGTACGAGCCGGTGCGGGTCGGCGTGCCCGGGGCGTCGGGGACGTCCTGCACGGAGACGGTCACGTCGCCCCACACGTACCGGTCCGGGTCGTTCGTGGCGTCCGCGACCTGGTACTGCAGGTGGGCGTCGACGGGCTTCGCGGTGTCGGAGACCCGGACCTGCAGGCGGGAGCGATCGGCGCTCGGCGTCACCGAGACACCGCTCGGCAGGCCGCCGGAGAGCCCGCGGATGTTCACGACGCGCAGCCTCTCACCGGGGAACGGATTGGTCGGCTGGTCGTTCGTCAGCACGTCGATGGTCGTGGTCGCACCACGCTTGGTGATCGACCTGTCGGCGCCGGGTTGCACGAGCGGTCGGGTGGACGCCACCACGCCGACGGTCACGGTGCCGGCACGTCCGGCGTTGGCGTCGTCCTGCACGCCGATGCCGATCGACGCCGTCGTGTTCTTCTTCGCGGTGTCCGGCACGGCGATGGTCAGCTGCTGGCCCGAGATCGTCGCGGTGGCACCGCTGGTCGGCTTGCTCACCACGGAGTACCGCAACTCCGGCAGGTCCTTCGGGTACGGGTAGTCGGTGAGCTTGGTCAGGTCGACGGTGCGGGTCTCGCCCGGCTGCATCTCGACCGCCGATCCGGTGAACGCCGGCGGCTGGTTCGACCGCGGCGTCACGGTGACCGGGAGCACGAGGGTCGCGACCCGGCCCTCCCCGCCGTTGGCCGCGGAACCGTCGGTGACCTCGAACGAGATGGACGCGTTGCCGTAGTAGAGCTTCGACGAGGTGAACTGCAGCGTCGACGAGTCCACGACCAGGCTCTGGCCGTTCGCGTGCGTCGCCTTCACCGTCCCGCGGTCCGTGATCTTCGCCGTCTGACCGTTCGCGGTCACGACGTAGTCCTCGAGCGGGATGCGGACCGTGGCCTCGCTCTTCACGGTGACGGCACCGGCCGAGCGGTTGATCTGCGGCAGGGCGTCGTCGAACCCGGGGACGTTGATGAAGCCGTAGGACACGATGTCGGGGTGGTCGACTCGTGCGACCGAGAACGGGATGACCTGGGACTCGTCGGTGAGCCGGACCGTGATCCGTCCGTCGTCGGTGAGCCGCGCGGTGTCGCCGTAGCCGTCCACGATCCCGACCCGCAGGTCGGCAGCGGTGCCCTCGGCGAAGAAGACGTTCTCGAGCACGTCCACGGTCACGCTCTCGCGCCGCAGGATGTCCTGCAGGTCCAGGGTGGTGTCGTCGACCTCGGGGCGGAGGGGCTGCGCGTCCGGGTCGACGGTGACGGTGAGGAACGCGGTGCTCGATCCCCCGCTCGCGTTCGCGACGGTGTAGAGCACGGCGTAGTCGCCCGACTTCGCGGTCTTCGGGGGTGTGACCCGGATCTGCTGCTTCCGCAGGATCTTCGCCGACACGTCGTCGGCGGTGGGCTCGGCCGCCGACACGGTGAGCTGGCCACCCTCGGGGTCGGAGTCGTTCTGCAGCACCCGGACGGTCACCGACCCGCCGGGGCGGATCGTCACGTGGTCGGCCTCGGCGACGGGGTTCGACGCCTGTTCGGCCCGGGGCGCGATGCCCACGCGGACGGTACCGGTGGCACGCGCCCCCAGGGCGTCGACCACGGTGTAGGTGAACTCGTCGGTGCCGGCCGAGTAGTCGCCCGCCTCATAGGTCAGGGCGTCGGACGCGACGTCGGTGACGGAGCCCTTGTCCGGGTTCGAGCCGACGCCGACGAGCTGCACGGAGTCACCGTCCGGGTCGATCCCGTTCAGCGGCACCGAGATCCGCACCGACGAACCGGCCACGACGCGGGCGGTGACGGTCTGCGGCACCGGCGGGTTGTTCGTCGCGGCGTCCCGCTCGCGCACCGAGATCGAGACGGCGGCGTCGGCGTACTGGCCGTCCGGACCCGCGACCCGGTAGACGGCGGTGTAGTTGCCGGGGGTCTTCGGCGCGAGGTAGCGCAGGTGGTCACCCGAGGCGAACAGCAGACCGCCGTCGCCGGGCACGTTCTGCACGAGCTCGGGCTCAAGGGTCAGGGGTTCACCCTCGGGCTGGGTGTCGTTGTCGAGCACGTCGATGTTCGCGACGTCGCCGACCCGGACGGTCGCACTGTCGGGCTGGGCGACGGGCGGCTGGATCCGGTCGGGCTTGGGGATCTCGACGACGGTGATCGTGCCGGTAGACGACGCGAGGCCGTTCGTCTCGGTGTAGCCGAACGACACCGGCCCGTCGAGCGGTGCGGTCAGCGTGACGCGCACGGTGTGCTGGTCGAGGATGCTCGCCTGGACGCCGCTGCCCCGCTCGGGTCCGTCGAGGGCGGTGACGAGCAGCACCCCGCCCGCGGGGTCGATGTCGGTCGCGGTGACGTCGGTGTCCTTGCTCGAGAGCGTGTTGACGAAGACCGTCTTCGGGGTCGTGATGGGCGCGGTCGAGGCGTCCGGTGGTGCGAGGATCGTGACGCGCACGATGCCGCTCGACGTCTTCACACCGTCGGTGACGGTGTACTCGAGTTGGTGGTCGCCGGCACTCGCACCCTGCACCCGGAAGGTACCGGCGTCGTAGCTCGGGGTGACCGTCAGCCCGGCCGACGACGACACGCTCGTGAGGGTCACGGTGCCGTTGCCGCCCCGGACGTGGTCGAGCGGTTCGACCGTGAGCGCCTTGCCTGCGTAGCCCTGCACCGGGAACGGGTCGGCACGCAGCGGCACACTCCCCTGCTTCGCCACGCGCACGGTCACCGAGCCGCGGCCGTCGGCGCGTCCGTCGCTCACGACGAGCTGCACGGCACGGTCGCCCGTCCGGCCGCTGTCCGCGCGGAAGTCGAGCAGGCCGTCCGGGGTGGTCGACACCCGGTCGCCGTCCGAGGCGGTCGCGGACTTCAGGTACACCGGGTCGCCGTCCGGGTCGACCCAGTCGCCGAGCACGCTGCTGACGACGTGTCCGTTCTGCACCACGTCCGTCGAGGTGTCACGCACCTGCCGTGGGGCCTCGTTCTGCGATTCCGGCCGCACCGTGACACGGACGGTCCCGGTGTCCGACCCGCCATTGCCGTCGGTGATCGTGTACGGGAAGGTCACGGTGCCGGTCGCGCGCGACGACAGCGTCACCTGCAGCCGCTGGCCGTCGGCGACGATGGCGACCCGGCCGGTGGACTCCGAGATGGACCCGACCTCGCTCACGATGATCGGGTCACCGTTCGGGTCGTAGTCGTTGAGCAGGACCGGGAGGCTCGTGGTGCGTCCCGGACGAGCGCCCAGGTCGTCGTCCACCGCCACCGGCGGCTTCTGGTCCTTGTCGACCTCGGGATCGTCGTCGGAGACCTGCTCCTGCTGCTGCTCGTCGTCCTGCTTGATGAGGTCGGCCCAGTTGTCGATGAGCTGGCCACTGCGGTCGATCGCCCACGAACGACCGCTCAAGGGGTCGTTGGCGACGACGGTCTGCCCGTTGTGCAGGATCTGCATCGTGCTGGTCCCACCGGTGCTCGCGAGCCGCTGGAGCGCGTTGCCGTCACAGGTGTCGATCGCCTGACCCCCGGCCCACGCCGCGTAGGTGCAGGACCCGTCGACGTAGGGGCGCGCCGCGCGTCCGGACACCTGGAGCGCGGTGGCGTCGACGGACCCCGAGGCGCTGACCCGGACGAGTCCAGCGGTGCCCGCGACGGTGACGTCCGACGAGGTGTCGGAAGACCGTTGGAGCGCGGGTGCCGCCCCGACCCGGTCCCCCAGCTCCACGGTGCGACCGTCGACCGACAGGGCGCCGCTGGTGCGGTCGAGCACGGCCAGGTGGCCGTCGAAGGTCGCGACCTGGAAGTCGTCGGTGCGGTCCATGTCGACCCTCCACCGTTGGTCGACGGACAACGTCGACCCGACGTCGACGAGCGATGCCGTGCCGGTCTTCGCCGAGTACACCGCGACGTGTCCGTCCGAGGCGTCGAAGACGGTGTCCGCCCCGAGCGTCAGGTCGGCCTTGGTCGAGGCGTCGAACTCGGCGAGGTCGGCCGCGGGCGTCGCCCACAGCTCGCCGGTGTCCTGGTTGCCGATCACCGCGGTGTCTCCCGCGAAGAAGACCTGCGGTGTCCCCGCGGGCAGGGTCACGGCATCGCCGACGGTGGCGTCGGCGACGTCGACCTTGGCCACGGTCCCCTTGGTCTGGTCGACGCTGTAGACCATGGACCCGCGCTGCAGCACGGACAGGTCGTCGCTCGCGGTCTCGACGGCGGTGTTCAGCTGGAGGACCCCGGTGTTGGCCCGACCGACCGCTCCGTACTCGGCGGAGGGCACCCACACCGTGCCGTCCCCGAGGTCGACGCGCTGCGTGTGGTACCCCGTCGAGACGATCGCGGTCGTCGCGACGACCGCAGCGACCAGGACGGAGACCCCGGTGGTGACGGCGGCGGATCGGTGCCTCGCGACGAGCGCGCGGATCACCCGGCGCTCCCGACGGTCGCGCACTTCTGCGCGCTCGCTGCACCGGTCTTGCCGTCGCGGTTGACCGCGACCGAGATGCACTCCTCGTCGCCGCGCTGCCCGGAGACGACGAACGTGGTGCCGGTCTGCTGACTGGATGCGCCGTTCGACGAGATGACGTAGGTGTCGCCGCTCTGCAGACCCGGGTCCGCCCACGAGAACGACACCGCCTGCGCCGAGGGCTGTGCGCGGACGTCCGCCACCACGGGGATCGCCCCGGCGCCGAGCCGCCCGACGACGACCACGGTCGCGATGGCGAGGGCGGCGACCACGACGACGGCGAGGGACGTCGCCCAGACGAGCGTCGACCGGGTGCGTCGACGCGCACGGGTGACCGATCCGGTGCGGTGGACGGTGCCGACGCTCTGCGAACCACCGGCGACGACGCCGCCCTGGACCGCGCGACGGGTGCGGCGGCGGGCGCCGACCCGCGACGGCGGCTGGAGCTCACGGATCATGGTCCGGTCGCCCTCCGGGGTCGGGGTCGCGATGGCCCACGCCTCGACCGCGACGTCGGCCGCGGTCTGCGGGATCCCGAGCTCGGCCTCGACCTGCTGGAACCCGCGCACGAGTTCGAGCACGGTCGTCGGGCGCGACGGCACCTTGCGGGACAGCGCGGTGGCGAGCAGGCGCTCGAGCGACGGTGGGACGTCGGTGCGACCGGTGGGTTTGACGCCGCCCTTGTCGATCCGGCTCATCAGGTCGCTCGCACCGTTCTTGCCGCCCCGGACCTCGAACGGGCTGCGGCCGGCGAGCAGGGAGTAGACGGTGGCGGCGAGGGAGTACACCTCGGACTGGATCGTGCCGCGGGATTCGTCGATCAGGACCTCGGGTGCCGACCACGGGATCGACATGCCGATGGGCTCGTCCGGGTCGGTCCCGCCGATGGTCGCCGCGATGCCGAAGTCGGACAGCACGGGGTTGCCGTACGCCGTGAGCAGGATGTTCGACGGCTTGATGTCACGGTGGAGCACGCCTTCGCGGTGCGCGGTCTCGAGGGCGGAGCCGATCCGGACACCGATCGAGAGCACCTCGGACACCGGGATCGGCTCGCGCCGGTACCGCTCGCTGAGCGACGAGGAGCACAGCTCCATCACGAGGTACGGACGTCCGTCGGCCGCGACGCTCGCCTGGAACACCGTGAGGATCGACGGGTGGGTGCTGAGCCGCGCCATCAGGTTGGCCTCGGCCTGGAACATCTGCCGGACGCGGTCGTCGACGACCTCATCGAGCAGCACCTTCACCGCGACCTGACGACGCGGCATGTCCTGTTCGTACAGGAAGACGTCGGCGAAGCCGCCGGAACCGAGGACGTGCACGGGGCTGAAGCCGCCGATCACGGGCGGGTTAGACGGCAGGCGACGCGCCATCGCTATCTCCTCCCCGGCCGAGCGGCCAACTCTCTCGTCGTGGCACAGTCATTGTACGAAGCGCCGGTGACCGTCGATCCGCGCGCCGACCACCTGTGGACGGGCGCACTCCCCCAGTTCGGGGGGTCCTGTGCCGGCGGTCAGTGCCGCGGCAGGGTGTCCTCGAGGTCGCCGTCGTCCGGGGCGGCGTCGACCTGGAGCACCACGACGGTGACGTTGTCGCGGCCCCCCGCGACGACCGCGTCACCGACGAGGCGTTCGGCGAGTCCCTGCGCACCGGCTTCTCGCGCCGCGATGCGCGCGATGCCGGCGTCGCCGAGCTCCTTCGTCAGGCCGTCGGAGCAGACGATGTACCGGTCGCCCGCGCGGAGCGGCAGGGTCCACCAGTCGGGCGCCGGCGGTTCGCCGAACCCGACCGCGCGGGTGATGACGTTGCTGTCCGGGTGCTGTTCGGCGTCCTCGGCCCGCAGCAACCCGGCGTCGACCATCTCCTGCACCACGGAGTGGTCCACGGTGACGCGGCGCAGCACGCCGTCCTCGATCCGGTAGGTCCGGGAGTCGCCGACGTTGAAGACGAGGGCCGCCGGCTGCCCGAGTGACGCGACCAGCGCGATGCCGGTGACGGTCGTGCCCGCTCCGATCGCGTTGCCGCCGGCTGCGCGCTCGATGTCGGCCGTGGCGAGCAGCAGCGCCCGCTGGATGCCCTGCCGCGTGGTGAAGGGTTCCTGCGTCACCTGCTCGAGTCGACGCACGACGGCGTCGCTCGCGCGGTCGCCGGCGAGGTGTCCGCCCATGCCGTCGGCGACGACGAAGAACGGTGCCCCGACGATGTAGCTGTCCTCGTTGTGGTCACGGCGACGACCGACGTCGGTCGCGGCTCCCCACGAGAGCGTCAGGGTGGCGCCGTCGGCACCGGGGACGTCGATGGCGTGCGCAGTCGCTGCTCGGCCGAGTTCGGTCACGTTTCAGGATCGCTCTCTGGGGGTTCGGGGCGTGCCGTGTGCTGTCTGGTCGGTGGGCCACGGGGGAACCGGTGGGAACCCGTCCGCCGTCGGTGCGACCCGGAGGTACGGCGAGAGGACCTCGATGGCGTTGCCGTCACCGACCTCGACTACCGTACCCGTCAGCGCGACGATCGACGCACCTGATGCCATGCGGTACACCGGCGCGCCGGCCGGTCGGACGACGGTGCCGTTCGTGGACCGCAGGTCCTGCACCACCACGGCTTCGCCCTCGGCGTGGATGCGGACGTGCGAGGACGACACCTGCCCGTTGGCGGAGCGCACCGTCACGAGTTCCGGTTCGGGGCCGCTGGTGATCCGCGGCAGCGACGGACGCCGCCCGATGACGACCGGGTGGTCCAGACGGAAGGTGCGGTCGCCGATGCGGATCGACGGCACACGCGCCGCGGGCGCGGCAGGGACGGACGGGAGGCCCGTGGCGGCTCCGGCGGGCACGCGCGGTCCGGCGGCGCTCCGGACACGGGCGCGGACGACCGTGTCCTCCGGGTCGGCTCCGTCGTCGGCAGGGTCGTCGGCACGGTCGCCGACCGGCTCGGATGGTTCCGTGCGCGGGCGGATGACGGTGTCGCCGAGCACGTCGTCGAAGCGATCGCCGCCGTCCGACCCGCGGGGTCGACGGATGACGGTGTCCTCGATGTCGTCGTCGCGCAACCGGAGCCCTTCGGGTGTGGTGTCCTCCACCGTAGACGATCCGGTCGACCCGTCACACCGCGCCGTCGGCGGTCGGCGCCGGTCACGATCGGTGCCGGTCACGACGGGGCCCGGCCCACGTCGGCGCGCTGCCGGCCAGGACCGACCGCAGGACCAGCCCGGCGAGCGGGTCGTCGGCCCGGGTCTCGAGGGCGTAGCGCGCCCGCGTCTCGGCGCGGGCCGACGACCCGAGCGCCCACGCGCACCAGGCCCCGAGTGCGAGCGCACCGGCGGCTCCGGCCGTGCTGTCCGCCTGACCGCCCTCGGCGCGCCAGACCCGCCAGGCCTCGGCACACCGGTCGCCAGCCGTGCGCAGCCGAGCACGGTCCGGTTCCGGTCCGAGGCCGTGCAACGCCGGCGGGGTGGGATCGCCGAACGGGTCGAACCCCCGGATGGCGCGCGGATCCGGCTGGTCTCGGGCGGCGAGGAACGGGATGAGCGCCATGCGGGTCGACAGCGCACCGCAGGCGGTGACGATCGCGATCGCGCCGACGCGGGAGCCAGCGCCGACGCCGGACGTGACCAGCGCTGCGGCCGCTGCTGGGAGGGTGACCGCCGCCGCGATCTCGCGAGGAAACCGGACTGCGGTGTGGTCAGGGGTGTGTGCCGTCAAGGGGATCATGCACGCCATCGAAGCGTGATCCGGGCCTCCAGTCAGGCACGAACCGACCACCTGTGGACAGCAACGCCCCGGCCCGCCCTGTGGAGGACGGACCGGGGCGATGGTCAGACGGTGACGGGTTCCAGGCTCTCGGCGACCAGGTCCCAGCCGGACTCGCTGCGTTCGACCACGACGCCGTTCGCGGCGGCCCAGTCGACCAGGTCGTCCATGGTCGCGACGACCGCTCCGGTGCGCGCGAGCAGCGCGACCAGTCGGCCCTTCGCCGTCTTGTTCCAGTGGTTCAACGCCCGCCGGCGACCGGAACCGTCGATGCTCACGATGCGCGGGGCGACCGCGTCCAGGACGGGACCGAGCTGCCGGTAGCCCTCGGACCGGAGGTCGAGGACCAGGCCGTCTGCCCGATCGGCCAAGACCCTGGACGAGGTCGCCGGCCAGTGCGACGCCAGCCGGATCGTCCCGAGCCGGGAGTCGTGCGACAGACGGTACGCCGGGATCGGGTCGCCAGCACCGATCGGTCCGAACATGGCCGACTGCACGACCACGTGGTCGTGCCACCACGCCCGCGTCGACGCGTCGGCGGTCTGCGCGCCCAGGGGGTCGTAGAGCACCCCTGTGTAGCGCTCGATCGCCGGCATCGTGCCCGACGTGTCGAGCTCGAGGTTGCGGAACCGTTCGGCGATCGACTTCGGGCCGAGCTTCAGAGCCGTCCTGGCCGAGGACTCCTCGGAACTGACAGAGCGGGCCGCGGTGATCACCGCGGCCCGCTCTTCGGCCAGTTCCGGGAACGAGAGTGCACGCAGATCGAGCGTGCGGCTCGTGTCCCCGCCCTCCCGCTTCGTCTCCGAAGGCGGGAGGAGGACGGTCAGTCCGGTCAGGACGCCAGCGCGGCCTGCCGCGCGACGATCGTCACCGTGTCGTGCTCCACCGACAGGAAGCCGTCTTCGGCGTCGACCGCGACGGTCGATCCATCGGCCCGCGTGATGCGGACCTGACCCTGCGCGAGGATCGCGAGCATCGGCTCGTGTCCTGCGAGGATGCCGATCTGGCCCTCCGTCGTGCGTGCGACGACCATGGTGGTGTCGCCCGACCAGACCTCACGGTCGGCCGAGACGACGCTCACGCTGAGACCCGCCATGTCAGCGGTTCTCCTTCTGGATCTGTGCCCACTTCTCTTCCACGTCGTTGATGCCACCGACGTTGAAGAACGCCTGCGTCGCAACGTGGTCGAACTCGCCGTCGGCGATGGCGCGGAAGGACTCGATGGTGTCCTTGAGCGGCACCGTGGAGCCCTCGACGCCCGTGAACTTCTTCGCCATGTACGTGTTCTGCGAGAGGAACTGCTGGATACGACGAGCGCGCTCGACCGTGATCTTGTCCTCTTCGGAGAGCTCGTCGACACCGAGGATGGCGATGATCTCCTGCAGTTCCTTGTTCTTCTGGAGGATCTGCTTGACGCGCGTGGCCGTCTCGTAGTGGTCAGCGCCCAGGTACCGCGGGTCCATGATCCGCGACGTCGAGGTCAGCGGGTCGATCGCGGGGTACAGACCCTGCGACGCGATCTCACGCGAGAGCTCGGTGGTCGCGTCGAGGTGCGCGAACGTGGTGGCCGGAGCCGGGTCGGTGTAGTCGTCAGCCGGCACGTAGATCGCCTGCAGCGAGGTGATCGAGTGACCACGCGTCGAGGTGATGCGCTCCTGGAGCACACCCATCTCGTCGGCGAGGTTGGGCTGGTAGCCCACGGCGGACGGCATGCGACCGAGCAGCGTCGAGACCTCGGAGCCGGCCTGCGTGAAGCGGAAGATGTTGTCGATGAAGAGGAGCACGTCCTGCTTCTGGACATCGCGGAAGTACTCCGCCATCGTCAGCGCCGACAGGGCCACGCGGAGACGCGTTCCCGGCGGCTCGTCCATCTGGCCGAACACGAGGGCCGTCTTGTCGAAGACCCCCGCCTCTTCCATCTCACCGATGAGGTCGTTGCCCTCACGGGTGCGCTCACCGACACCGGCGAACACCGACACACCGCCGTGGTCCTGCGCAACGCGCTGGATCATCTCCTGGATGAGGACCGTCTTGCCGACGCCCGCACCACCGAAGAGGCCGATCTTGCCACCCTGCACGTACGGGGTGAGGAGGTCGATGGACTTGATGCCGGTCTCGAACATCGAGGTCTTCGACTCGAGCTGGTCGAAGGCCGGGGCCTTGCGGTGGATCGGCCAGCGCTCGGTGATCTCGAGCTTCTCGTCCGTGTTGAGCACGTTCCCGAGGACGTCGAAGACCTTGCCCTTGGTGACGTCGCCGACGGGGACCGAGATCGGAGCGCCCGAGTCACGGACCTCCTGGCCACGGACCAGGCCGTCGGTCGGCTTCAGGGAGATGGCACGGACCAGGTCGTCGCCCAGGTGCTGGGCGACCTCGAGGCCGATCTCCTGCGACGAGTCACCGATGGTGATGGTCGTGAACAGGAGGTTGTACATCTCCGGGATTGCGTCGTGGGGGAACTCGATGTCGACGACGGGACCCGTGACACGGGCGATCCGGCCGACACCGGGCGCCGACGACGTCTCGACCGCGGTGGTTGCGGTGTCGGTCATGGCTGGTGCCTTCCTGAGGGTGGGTATCTGTCCGCGAACGACGCGGACTACTTCTTCTTCGACGAGAGGGCGTCGGCGCCGCCGACGATCTCGGAGATCTGCTGCGTGATCTCCGCCTGACGCGCGTTGTTCGCGAGTCGGGTGAAGTCACGGATCAGCGAGTCCGCGTTGTCGCTGGCCGCCTTCATCGCCTTCTGACGGGCGGCGTGCTCGGAAGCAGCCGACTGCAGCATGGCGTTGAAGATGCGGCTCTCGATGTAGACCGGGAGCAGCGAGTCGAGCACCGCATCGGCGTCCGGCTCGAACTCGTAGAGCGGCAGGGGCTCGTTGCCCTCGGGCTCCTCGACCCCTTCGACGACCTCGAGGGGCAGCAGGCGAACGACCTGCGGCTCCTGCGTCGCCATGCTGAGGAACCGGTTGAACACGATGTGGATCTCGTCCACGCCGCCCTCTGCGGTGTCCTGGAGGAACTTCGCCACGACGGCGTCGCCGATCTCCTTGGCCGTCGAGAACTCGGGCTGGTCGGTGTTGCCGACCCACTGCTGCTCGGACGCGCGCTCACGGAACGCGAAGTACCCGACGGACTTGCGGCCGACCAGGTAGTAGACGACGTCCTTGCCCTCGCTGCGGAGCAGGGAGGCGAGCTCCTCGCCCTGCTTGAGGACGTTCGTGCTGAACGCGCCGTTCAGGCCGCGGTCCGAGGTGAAGAGCACCACGGCCGCACGGGTCGAGGACTCCGGCTCGGTGGTCAGCACGTGGTCGACGTTCGAGAACGTCGCCACGGCCGACACCGCACGCGTCACGGCTCGCGAGTACGGGCCGGACGCAGCCATGCGGGCCTGCGCCTTCTGGATCCGCGACGCCGAGATCAGTTCCATCGCGCGAGTGACCTTCTTCGTGGTCTTCGCGGACTTGATTCGCTGTCGGTAGACCCGGACCTGCGCTGCCATCTAGCGACGACCCTTGACGATCTGCTCCTGGTCGACGTCCTCGGCGTCTGCCGCGTCGAACTGCTCGGAGCCGAGGGTCTTGCCGTCGCTCGTCTGGAAGCTCTTCGAGAACTCGTCGATCTGCTTCGACATCTCGGCGACGGTCTCGTCGCTGAGCTGGTTCGTCTCGCGCAGGGTCGTGAGGACCTCGGAGTTGCGACGCAGGTGGTCGAGCAGTTCGGACTCGAAGCGCAGCACGTCCGGCACCGGGACGGTGTCGAGCTTGCCGTTGGTGCCGGCCCAGATCGAGACGACCTGCTCCTCGACCGGGTACGGCGAGTACTGCGGCTGCTTGAGGAGCTCGGTCAGGCGGGCACCGCGGTCCAGCTGACGACGCGACGCCTGGTCGAGGTCGGACGCGAACATCGCGAACGCCTCGAGGGAGCGATACTGCGCCAGCTCGAGCTTCAGCGTGCCGGAGACCTTCTTGATCGACTTCACCTGGGCGTCACCACCGACGCGGGACACCGAGATGCCCACGTCGACGGCCGGACGCTGGTTCGCGTTGAAGAGGTCCGACTGCAGGAAGATCTGGCCGTCGGTGATGGAGATGACGTTGGTCGGGATGTACGCCGAGACGTCGTTCGCCTTGGTCTCGATGATCGGGAGACCCGTCATCGAACCGGCGCCGAGCTCGTCGGACAGCTTCGCACAACGCTCCAGCAGACGGGAGTGCAGGTAGAAGACGTCACCCGGGTACGCCTCGCGCCCCGGCGGACGGCGCAGGAGGAGCGACACGGCACGGTAGGCCTCGGCCTGCTTCGACAGGTCGTCGAAGATGATGAGGACGTGCTTGCCGGAGTACATCCAGTGCTGGCCGATGGCCGAGCCGGTGTACGGGGCGAGGTACTTGAAGCCGGCCGGGTCGGACGCGGGGGCGGCGACGATGGTGGTGTACTCCATCGCGCCGGCGTCCTCGAGCGCACCCTTGACGGAGGCGATCGTGGAACCCTTCTGACCGATGGCGACGTAGATGCAGCGGACCTGCTTGTCCTCGTCGCCGGACTCCCAGTTGGCCTTCTGGTTGATGATCGTGTCGATCGCGATGGCCGTCTTGCCGGTCTGGCGGTCGCCGATGATCAGCTGGCGCTGACCACGGCCGACGGGGATCATCGCGTCGATGGCCTTGATGCCGGTCTGCAGCGGCTGGTGGACCGACTTGCGGGCCATGACGCCGGGAGCCTGGAGCTCGAGGGCGCGACGGCCCTCTGCAGCGATCTCGCCGAGACCGTCGATCGGGGCGCCGAGCGGGTCGACGACGCGACCGAGGAAGGCGTCGCCGACGGGGGCGGAGAGGACCTCACCCGTGCGGGTGACCTCCATGCCTTCTTCGATGCCGGCGAACTCGCCGAGCACGATGGCGCCGATCGAGTCTTCATCGAGGTTCTGCGCGAGGCCGAGCGTGCCGTCCGCGAAGCGGATGAGCTCGTTGGCCATGACGCCGGGGAGGCCCTCGACGTGCGCGATGCCGTCGCCGGCGTCGGTGACGTGCCCGACCTCGGCCGTGGAGGCCTTCGTCGGCTCGTAGTTCGAGACGAAGTCCTTCAGGGCATCACGGATCTCATCGGGGCTGATGGTGATGTCTGCCATGGGATTTTCCTTGTGGTTTTCCGGGGCCCTTCGGCTCCGAGAGGGTGACGCTGCCGGACTCGGCAGTTCCCGTTGTGGACTTGGGAGGAGCGGCTTCGACCGTACGCCTAGCCGGCGAGCTGGAGCCGGAGCTCCGAGAGCCGCGTGGACACGGTGCCGTCGATGACGTCGCCGCCGATCTGCACCCGGACCCCGCCGACGACCGTGGGGTCGACGACCTGGTTGATGCTGATGTCCTTGCCGTAGCGCTCGGCCAGCCCGCGTGCAACGCGTGCCGACTGGGCGGTCGTGAGTGCCGTGGCGGTGACCACGGTCGCGACGAGCTTGCCGTCCTGCTCGGCTACGATGCGCGAGGCATCGCGGACGAGTTCACCGATGCGGCGGCCGCGAGGCTGCTGCACGAGCGCGGAGACGATCGTCACGGTCTGCTGCGACGCCTTGGGGCCGAGGAGCCGCTCGACGAGCGCGCCCTTCTGCGCCGGGCTGCCGAGCTTCGTGCCGAGTGCCAGCTCGAGGCCGGCGTCCGAACGGACAGCGGTCTCGAAGGCGAACAGCTCGGACTCGATCGGCGAGTCGGTACCCGCGGTGGCGGCGACGGCGCGGATGCCCGCGTCCTCGATGCCGGCGAGCAGGTCCTGGTGCGAGGACCAGCGCGAGCCGGCCACCGCGGTCAGGACCGCACGAGTCGCGTGCGACTGACCGGCGAAGACGCGGTCGATGAGGACCTTCTTGCCGGCCGGGTCGGCCGTCGGGTCGGACAGCAGCCCGAGCAGCTGCGGCGCACCGGCGATCGCGCGCCCGGAGGCGAGGATCTCGGCACCCACGGCCAGGTCGGCGCTCGAACCGAGGTCCGAGAGCACCGCCCTGGTGGACGCGAGTGCTTCTCTGGTAGCGCTGCGCATGCTCAGTGCTCCCCCGTCTTCGTGGCCTGCGAGGCCTCGAGGTCGGCGAGGAAGCGGTCGACGACTGCCGACGACTTGGCGTCGTCCTTGAGCGATTCGCCGATCACACCGGACGCGAGGTCGAGGGCAAGGGTGCCCACCTCGGACCGGAGGGACTGGACGGCGCTCTGACGCTCGGCTTCGATCTGCGCCTGGGCGTTGGCAGTGATGCGTGCTGCATCGGCCGCTGCCTGCTCGCGGACCTCGTTGCCGATCGCCGTGGCGTCGGCGCGGGCCTGCTCACGGATGCGGGACGCCTCGGAGCGGGCGTCGGCGAGCTGCTTGTTGTACTCGTCGAGCGCAGCAGCGGCCTGCTCCTGAGCAGCCTCTGCCTTCTTGATGCCACCCTCGATGGCCTCAGTGCGCTCATCGAGCATCTTCGTGATGCGCGGCGTGACGACACGCCACATCACCAGGAAGATGATGACGAAGGCCACCGCGGACCACACGATGTCGTACACCGGCGGAATGAGGGGGTTGTGCGTCTCCTCCGCCGCGATGATGAGTGCGTTGTGCATCGAGGAACCTTAGTTGGTGAAGATGAAGTACGTGGCGATGCCGATGAAGGCCAGGGCCTCGGTGAAGGCGATACCGATGTACATGAGGGTCGTCAGGCGGCCCTGGAGCTCGGGCTGGCGGGCGACGGACTCGATCGTCTTGCCGACGACGATGCCGACACCGATGGCCGGGCCGATCGCAGCGAGGCCGTAGCCAACCGTCGCGATGTTGCCGTTGATCTCCGCGAGAACGGTCGTTGCGTCCACGTGTTTTCCTTTCGAGGTGCGGGTCCGACGGTTGCCGGTCCCGTAGGGGGTCAGTGAGGAATCAGTGCTCGTCAGCCAGCGCCAGCTGGATGTAGACGGCGGTGAGGAGCATGAAGACGTAGGCCTGCAGCAGCGCGACGAGGATCTCGAAGAAGCTGAACGCGATGCCGAACGCGAGGGTCCCGACGCCGAAGGCCTTGAAGCCGAGCGAAGCGTCGAAGAAGAAGAACTGCGTGGCCGAGAAGAACAGGACGAGCAGCAAGTGCCCGACGACCATGTTCATCAGGAGTCGCAGCGTCAGCGTGACCGGACGGAGCACGAACGTCGAGACGAGCTCGATCGGCGTCACGATGATGTAGAGGAACCACGGCACCCCGGGCGGGAAGAGCGAGTTCCGGAGGAACGTGCCCGGGTGCTTGCGGAGGCCGGCGTAGATGAACGCGACGTAGGCGACGATCGCGAGGATCATCGGCATCGCGATGCGACTGGTGCCGGCGAGGTTCATGCCCGGGATCAGACCGGTCAGGTTCATGAACAGCACGCCGAAGAAGATCGTCGCCAGGAGCGGCAGGAATCGCTTGCCGTCCTTCTCTCCGAGGTTGTCGAAGGTGTTGCGACGAACGACGTCGAACGCGTACTCGATGAACGCCTGACCGCGGTTCGGGACGAGCTTCAGCGCGCGGGTTCCCACGAAGGCGAACACCAGGAGCACGGCGACGGCGAAGAAGCGGATGAGGACGACCCGATCGATCTCGAACGGCGTCCCTGCGAAGAAGATCGCATCCGGGAAGAACTCGTTGATCGACGGACCATGGAACTCGGCGGCCTTGCTGCTCCCCGCCGCAACGGTGTCAACCGCAGCAGAGAGGGACAGGGGAAGAGCGTGGGATAGCAGCGCTGTCTCCTGTGTCGGCGCGCGCACATCATGGCACGCGATGGTGGACGTTGTGGAGGCTTGCCCGCTCCGAGCGAAAGGCTCCGGTGGCGGACTCCGAGAAGCCTATCAGGTGCGAGAGGCTTCCCGGCTTCTCAGTTGCGAGGGGTCGGGTTCTCAGCGTCCGCGGAGCCACCGGACCCGTCACCGGGCAGCTGCACGCCGATCGGGATGCGGGCCTTCGCCACCGCGACGACGTCGATGACCAGGGACCCGACGACCCCCGCGATGATCACGATCGCGAGCACCGGGAAGTCCACCCAGGTGCGGTCCTTCAGTGCCACGAGCAGCACGATGAACACGATGAACTTGAGCAGCCAGGTGCCCATCACGATGCCGAAGAAGGCACCCGAGATCATCTGCCCCTTGGACACGCGCAGCGCGACGAGGACACTGACCGCGGTGAGGCCGAGGAACACCACGCTGAGCACGGCTCCGAGCAGGCCGCCGACGAGCCCGGGAGTGTCGGCGACGAGCAGTCCCACGACTCCCCCGACGATCGCGAGGGCGACCGCGAGCACGGCGCCCCACGTGATGATGCGGCGGAACACCGGCCGGACGTGGTCGAGCGCGTTCGGTGCGGTCACGTGATGTCTCCTGGGATCGTGCGGTCGTTGGCGGCCCGGTCGAGCGGGTCGAGGCTGGCGTCCACCACGGCGGCGGAGCGGTTGGCGGTCTGGGCGGCGATCTCGGTGCGCTTCCGGCCGAGCGGCGCGAACGTGGCGACGGCGCACACGGTGAAGCCGACCGCGACGAAGGCGACCACCCAGTACCAGTCCACGAACAGGAACAGCAGGCACCCGACCGCGACGGTGGCGGTCCACGCGTAGAAGATCAGGACGGCGTGGAAGTGCGAGTGCCCCATGTCGAGCAGACGGTGGTGCAGGTGCTTGCGGTCGGCCGAGAACGGTGACTTGCCGGCGCTGAGCCGACGGGTGACCGCCAGGCCGAAGTCCAGGATCGGCACGATCAGGATCGCGAAGGGCAGCAGGATCGGGATGAACGCCGGCAGCAGCGCCTGGCGTGTCTGCACCGCTGCGGGATCGATGTTGCCCGTGACCGACACGGCGCTGGTGGCCATCAGGAAGCCGACGAGCAGCGCTCCGGCGTCGCCCATGAACAGCTTCGCCGGGTGCCAGTTCAGGATGAGGAACCCGAAGCAGGAGCCGACGAGCACCGCGGTCAGCAGTGACGGCAGGTTGAAGAAGAACTCGGTCTGCACGACCACGCGGTTGATGAAGAACGTGTAGAGGAAGAACACCCCGCCGGCGATGATCGCGACCCCGGCGACCAGGCCGTCGAGTCCGTCGATGAAGTTCACCGCGTTCATCACGAGCACCACCGCCAGCACCGTGAAGATCAGGCTCATGTACGACGAGCCCACGCCCAGGGTGTTGCCGATCGGCAGCGACACGATCGCGACGCCCTGCCAGGCGAGGATGCCCGCGGCGATGATCTGCCCGGCGAGCTTCGTCATCCAGTCGAGGTCCCAGATGTCGTCCGCGACGCCCAGCACCACGATGATCGTCGCGCCCCCGAGCACCGCCAGCACGCGGCCCGGTTCGGAGAACACCAGCCGGAAGTAGTCGGTCCCCGCGATCGACGGGAACAGGAACCACGCCGCCAACAGCGACACGATGACGCCGATGTACATCGCGATCCCGCCGAGGCGCGGAGTCGGCGTGCGGTGCACGTCTCGCTCGCGCACCTGGGGATACCACTTGTACTTCAGACCGAGCTTCCACACCAGCACGCTGACCAGGAAGCTCACGACCGCGGCGATCGCCCCCGCCAGCAGGTAGTACTTCATCCGACGAGGTCGGCTCCGACGACCCGGATGATCTCGTCGTCGGAGATCACCCCGTGCCGGACGATGCGGAGTTTCCCGCCGTCCGACAGCCCCGTCGCGTCGACGATCGTCGACCCGGTGGAGGCTTCGAAGCCCTCGTGCTCCCCGATCGCGCCGCCGTCCAGGTACACGGCGACGCTGTCGCCGAGCATCCGCTCAGCGGCGTCGACGTCCATCGCGGCCGGGTCGCCGGTCGAGTTCGCGGACGAGACCGCGAGCGGACCGACCTCTTGCAGGAGCTCGAGCGCGATCCGCGAGTCCGGCATCCGCAGGGCGACCGTGCCCCGCGTCTCGCCGAGGTCCCAGTCGAGCGACGGCTGCGCGCGCAGGATCACGGTGAGGCCGCCGGGCCAGAACTCGGCGACGAGGTCGCGCACCTGCTGCGGCACGTCGCTCGCGAGCGCGTCGAGCGTCGGCGGGCCGGGGATCAACACCGGCGGCGGCGACTGCCGCGTCCGGCCCTTCGCGTCGAGCAGCCGCTGGACGGCGGCCGCGTTGAAGGCGTCCGCGGCGAGGCCGTAGACGGTGTCGGTGGGGACGACGACGAGGTCTCCGCGCCCGAGGGCGGCACGTGCGAGCCGCATCCCGGTCAGGAGCCCGTCGGAGTCGGTGCAGTCGTATCGGGATGCCATGACTCGACGATGATAGTGCGACACAATGGAGGACATCGTGAACGAGACCCCTGCGCCCCACCTCCTGTTTCTCTTCGACATGGACGACGTCCTCGTCCGGTACGACTGGCAGGTGCGGATGGCCGCACTCTCCGAGTTCACCGGACACGAGTTCGAGGAGCTCCGACGCCGCTGGTGGGACTGCGGCCACGAGATGCGTGCCGAGGCCGGTGGCTTCGCCGACGGCGACGAGTACCTCGCCGCGTTCGAGCGGGCGATGGAGTGCGACGTCCCCGAGGCCGAGTGGGCGCGCATCCGCGGGTCCGCGATGACCGAGCTGCCGGAGCGCATCGAGGCCGTCCGGATCGCGAGCGAGCACGGGCGTGTCGGCCTGCTCACCAACAACGGGCCGCTCGCGGGTCGGTGGATCCACCAGTGGGCACCGTCACTGCCGGGGCTGTTCGGCGAGCACCTGGACACGTCGAGCAACTTCGGCGCCCGCAAGCCCGAGCCCGAGGTCTTCCTCCGCGCGCTCGAGCACCACGGCGTTCCCGCCGAACGCACGTTCTTCGCCGACGACATGCCGGAGAACATCGCGGGTGCCCGGAGCGTCGGCATCCACGCGGTCCTGGTCGAGCGCGACACCGACCTGCGCGAGCACGTCCGCGCCTTCGTCGCGCAGCAGCGCGAGGCCTCCCCCGTCGCCTGATCCTTCCCATCACGTTCGCGATGGCAACAAGCAACGGGCGTACCTGGTCGTTCTGAACGGCCAGGTACGCCCGTTTCCGCTCGGTACGGCAACGCACGGCACGGCAGACAGCCCAGCACGGCAGACAGCTCGGCACGGCATACCCACCGGGAGGCCCGGGGTGCGTCCGCCTACCGGGTCGCGGTGGTCGTGCGGTCGCGACCCGTCAGGTCGACGTGCGTCTCCGGGGTCCGGAACCCCCGTCGCGCCAGGACCTCGCGGACGCCGGCGCCCTGCGGCTCGGCGTGCTCGATGACGAGCACCCCGCCGGGCACGAGCAACCGCCACGCCGTCTCGGCCAGGGCGCGCACGGCGTCGAGGCCGTCCGGCCCGCCGTACAGCGCCATCGCGGGGTCGTGGTCGCGGACCTCGGGGTCGATCGGGATCGCGTCGTCCGGCACGTACGGCGGGTTCGACACGACGACCGAGACGGTGCCGTCGAGTTCGGGCAGTGCGTCGGCGAGGTCGCCCTCGACGAGTCGCACCGTGCCGCCGTGGGCGTCGGTGTTCCGGCGGGTCCAGGGCAGGGCCTCGGGCGACCGTTCGACGGCGTACACGACGGCGTTCGGCACCTCGGTGTCCATCGCGATGGCGATCGCCCCGCTGCCGGAGCCGAGGTCGACCGCGATCGGCGCCGGCACCGCGACCGCCCGGAGCGCGTCGATGCCGAACTGCACGACGCCCTCGGTCTCGGGACGGGGCACGAACACGCCGGGTCCGACCGCCAGGGTCAGCGCTCGGAAGTACGCCTGCCCGGTGATGTGCTGGAGCGGCTCGCGGGTGCTCCGACGCGCGATCGCGTGCCGGAAGCGCTCGACGTGCTCCGGGGCGATCGCTCCCCCGGTCATCGCGCGGGCCTGCACGGCGCCGCGCGAGGTGTCGGTCGCCCACGCGAGCAACAGCTCCGCGTCGACCTGGGGCGTCGGGACGCCGGACGCGACGAGCGCCGCGGCCGCCTGCTCGAGCAGGCGATCCGCGGCGAACGTGAGGGGCGTGTCGGCGGTGATCCGGGCCTCCAGGCTGGGTGAGCGGTTACGCGTCCTGGTCGCCGATGGCGGCCAGACGTGCCTCTTCGTCCGCCTGGATGGCGGACTGGACGACGGGCTCGAGCGCACCGTTCATGACGCGGTCCAGGTCGTACGCCTTGTAGCCGGTGCGGTGGTCCGCGATCCGGTTCTCCGGGAAGTTGTACGTCCGGATGCGCTCCGAACGGTCCATCCCGCGGATCTGCGACTTGCGCGCGTCCGAGGCGATCGCGTCGAGCTCCTCCTGCTGCCGCGCGAGGATGCGTGCACGGAGGACGCGCATGCCGGCCTCACGGTTCTGCAGCTGCGACTTCTCGTTCTGCATCGCCACCGTGATGCCCGTGGGCAGGTGGGTGATGCGGACCGCGGAGTCCGTCGTGTTGACGGACTGCCCGCCGGGACCGGAGGACCGGTACACGTCGATCTTCAGGTCGTTCTGGTTGATCGCGACCTCTTCGGGCTCGTCGACCTCGGGGAACACCAGCACGCCGGTCGTCGAGGTGTGGATGCGCCCCTGCGACTCGGTCTGCGGCACGCGCTGCACACGGTGCACGCCGCCCTCGTACTTCAGGTGCGCCCAGACGCCCTGCGACGGGTCGGTCGTGTTCGACTTGATCGCGACCTGGACGTCCTTGTAGCCACCCAGGTCGGACTCGGTGCGCTCGAGGAGCTCGACCTTCCAGCCCTTGGTCTCGGCGTAGTGCGAGTACATGCGCAGGAGGTCGGCCGCGAACAGCGCCGATTCCTCGCCGCCCTCGCCGCCCTTGATCTCCATGATCACGTCGCGCCCGTCGTCGGGGTCGCGCGGGATGAGCAGCCGGCGGAGACGCTCCTGGCGCTCCGCCAACTGCTCCTCGAGCTCGGGGACCTCGTCCGCGAACGCCGAGTCCTCACGCGCGAGCTCCTGGGCGGCGGCGAGGTCGTCCCCCGCCGCCTGCCAGGACTCGTACGCGGACTTGATCTGGTTGAGCTCGGCGTAGCGCCGGTTCACCTTCTTCGCCCGGGCCGCATCGGCGTGGAGCGCGGGGTCCGACAGCTGCTGCGTCAGGTCCTCGTGTTCCGCCAGCAGCCCTGCCACCGACTCGAACACGCGTTACTCCTGGTGACCGTTGTGGTGAGCGCCGCCGGTCGTCGGGACCGACTTCTGCACCTGCACCAGGAACTCGACGTTCGACTGCGTCTCCTTGAGGTTCCGCAGCACGATCTCGAGGGCCTGCTGCGGGTCGAGCCCGGCGAGGGCTCGGCGCAGACGCCAGGTGATCTTGACCTCGTCAGCGGAGAGCAGCTGCTCCTCGCGACGGGTACCGGAGGCGTTGACGTCGACGGCCGGGAAGATCCGCTTGTCCGCCAGGTGACGGTTCAGGCGGAGCTCCATGTTGCCGGTGCCCTTGAACTCCTCGAAGATGACCTCGTCCATCTTGGAACCGGTCTCGACGAGCGCGGTGGCGAGGATGGTCAGCGAGCCGCCGTCCTCGATGTTGCGCGCCGCACCGAAGAAGCGCTTCGGCGGGTAGAGCGCCGCCGAGTCGACGCCACCGGAGAGCACGCGGCCCGACGCCGGGGTCGACAGGTTGTAGGCACGACCCAGACGGGTGATCGAGTCGAGCAGGAGCACGACGTCGTGGCCCAGCTCCACCAGGCGCTTCGCACGCTCGATGGCGAGCTCGGCGACCGTGGTGTGGTCCTCGGCCGGACGGTCGAAGGTCGAGGCGATGACCTCACCCTTCACCGTGCGCTGCATGTCGGTGACCTCTTCGGGCCGCTCGTCGACGAGGACGACCATGAGGTGCGCCTCGGGGTTGTTCTTCGCGACGGCGTTGGCGATGGCCTGCAGCACGACGGTCTTGCCGGCCTTGGGCGGCGAGACGATGAGGCCGCGCTGGCCCTTGCCGATCGGCGACACGAGGTCGATGATGCGGGTGCTGAGCTTGCCCGGCTCCGTCTCGAGGCGCAGGCGCTCGTTCGGGTACAGCGGGGTGAGGTCCGAGAAGTCGACACGGGCCGCTGCTTCTTCGGCGGTCTGGCCGTTGACCGAGTCGACGGTCACGAGCGCGTTGTACTTCTGACGGCTCTGCTGCTCGTTGTCACGGGGCTGCTTGATCGAACCGACGACGGCGTCGCCCTTGCGCAGGTGGTACTTCTTCACCTGGCCGAGGGAGACGTAGACGTCGTTCGGTCCGGGCAGGTACCCGGTGGTGCGGACGAACGCGTAGTTGTCGAGGACGTCGAGGATGCCCGCGATCGGGATCAGGACGTCGTCCTCGGTGACCTCGGGCTCGAAGTCGTCGTTCTGGCCGCCACGGCCGCGCTTGCGGTCACGCTGGCGACGGCTGCGGCCGCCCTCGGTGTCGTCGGCGTTCTGCTGGGCCTGCTGGCCCTGCTTCTGCTGACCGTTCTGCTTCTGCTGGTTGGCCGCCTGCTGCTTCTGCTCGGCGCGGTCGTCCTGCTTCTGGTCGCGCTGCTTGGCGTCGCCCTGCTTCGCGTCGGCCTGCTTGGCGTCGGCCTGCTTCTGCTGGTCGCCGCCGTTCTGCTTCTGCTGGCCGCCCTGCTGGTGCTGCTGGCCGTCCTGCTGCTCGCCGTTCTGCTCGCCGTTCTCGGCGTTCTGCCCACGGCCACGACCGCGACCACGGCTGCGACGGCCGCGACGCGAACCGCCCTCGCCGTTCTGGTCGTTCTGGTCGTGCTGCTCGCCGGAGTCGGCGGCACCGGACTGGTCCTGCGACTCGCCGTCGGTGCTCTGCTGCTCGGTCCGCGCCTGCTGGTCGCTGCGGGCCTGCTGGTCGGTCTGGGCAGGTGCCGAGGTCGGCGTCTGCTGGTCGGCCGACTCGTTCGGCTGCTGGGCCTGCTGGTCGGCGCCGCGCTGGCCGCGGCCGCGACGCTGCCCACCGGTCTGCGTCTGGGCGGCTTCCTGGGCGTCCTTCTCGGCACGCACCTGGTCGAGGCCCGCGAGCAGGTCCTCGGTGCCGGTGTGGCCGGCGTTGGTGTGCTCGGCGGCCGAGGTCGGGCCGGCGTTCACGGTGCCACCGGAGGACGCACGGCGCGAACGGCGGGCACGCGACGGCGCGGCCGGCTCGGACTCGACGGCGGGTGCCTCGGGTTCGGCGACCGGAGCGGTCGGTGCCTCGGCGGCGGGCTCCGGCAGCGTCGGCTGCTCGGTCACCGGCGCCGCGGCGGGGATCGTCGCGGGCGCTGCCGCGGCGGGGACGTCGTCCGTGACGGGGCGCTTGTCCTCGATGGAGGCGATGAGGTCGCCCTTGCGGAGCTTCGAGAGCCCGGTGATGCCGAGCGAGGAGGCGATGCGCTGGAGTTCCGGCAGGCGGAGGGCGCGCAGGTCGCTGGGGATCTCCACCGGGGTGGAGTTGTTGTCGGTCAAGGTCGGTGTTTCCTTTCGAACCGCAGAACGCGGAGAGTTTCCACCGTCCCGGATGCACGGGTATGCATCGACCGCCGTTCAGACGACGGACCGGGATTCGGTGATCAGAAAGAGATGCACACCCGCGCGCCGGACCCTGCGACGTCGCAGGCGCTGTCCTTGAGGACGGGCATACCGTGCGGTTACGCGGGTTCGGCTTCGAGCGCCGAGTGCGCCACCACTGTAGCACCACCGAGATCGACGGCCAGCATGAGCGCGCGCCAGTCGGATTCCCCGTGTCGGGCGACGAGATCCGCGGCCGTGAGCCGTTGTGCCGGGTCGCTGCCGAGCACGAGCAGGCTCGGTCCCGCCCCCGACACGACGGCCGCGAGGCCGTGCTGCCGGAGCAGTCCGATCAGTGCGTCGGTCTCCGGCATCGCGCTCGCCCGGTACGCCTGGTGCAGGCGGTCCTCGGTCGCGGCGAGCAGGAGCTCGGGGCTCTGGATGAGCGCGGCGACGAGCAGCGCGGAACGGGAGACGTTGAAGGCGGCGTCGGCGTGCGGGACGTTCTCGGGCTGCAGGGATCGGGCGAGCTTCGTCGACAGCGTGGACGTCGGCACGAACACGACCGGTGCGACGCCGCGGTGCACCAGGAGGCGCTTGTACGCGGGTCCCTCGGCCGTCATCCACGCGATGGTGAGCCCACCGAAGAGTGCGGGGGCGACGTTGTCCGGGTGCCCCTCCATCTCGGTGGCCAGGCTGAGCAGGGTCGAGGCGTCCAGGTCGACGATGCCCTCGAGCAGCCCGCGGGCCGCCATCAGGCCGGCGACGATCGCGGCCGCCGAGGAACCGAGCCCGCGGCCGTGCGGGATCGCGTTCGTGGCGTGCAGCTCGAGGCCGGGCTGGTCGACGCCGGCGTGCTCGAGGCCGCGGCGGACGGCGCGCACGACCAGGTTCGTGTCGTCGGTGGCGACCTCGCCGGCACCGACGCCCTGCACCGTGACGGTGGCGCCGGCTTCCGGTCGGACCCGGACGACGACCTCGTCGTACAGCGAGAGCGCGAGACCGAGCGAGTCGAACCCCGGCCCGAGGTTGGCGGACGTCGCCGGCACGCGGACGCGCACGGCCCGTCCGGCGGGCAACACGTGGGCCGCCCGCCCGGCGGGCACAGCGTGGACCGCCCGTCCGGCCGGTACAGCACTGTGGGCGGTGACGCCCTCCCCCGGTCCGGACGAGCGGTCGGGGCTCACTGCGCCGCGACCAGTCCGAGCACGTCCGCGATCGACTTGGTGTCGACCGGCACGCTCGTCGGGGTGACCTCGCTGCCGTCCTCGGTGCGCAGAGCCCACTGCGGGTCCTTCAGGCCGTGGCCGGTGACGGTGATGACGACCTTCGCGCCCTTCGGCACGATGCCGGCATCGGCGCGCTCGAGCAGCCCGGCGACACCGATGGCCGAAGCGGGCTCGACGAAGACGCCGACCTCGGCCGACAGGATGTGGTGCGCGGCGAGGATCGCCTCGTCCGAGATCGCGCCGAAGTAGCCGTCGGTCTCGTCGCGGGCCTCGAGGGCGAACTGCCACGAGGCCGGGTTGCCGATGCGGATCGCGGAGGCGATGGTGTCGGGGTTCTTGACGACCTCGCCACGGACGATCGGTGCGGAACCGGCGGCCTGGAACCCGAACATGCGCGGGAGCTTCGTCGTGCGACCGGCGGCCACGTCCTCGCGGTAGCCACGGGAGTACGCGGTGTAGTTGCCCGCGTTGCCGACCGGCAGGAAGTGGAAGTCCGGGGCGTCGCCGAGGACGTCGACGACCTCGAACGCAGCGGTCTTCTGGCCCTCGATGCGGTCGTTGTTGACCGAGTTGACGAGGTGCACCGGGTAGTTCGCCGCCAGGTCGCGGGCGATGTCGAGGCAGTCGTCGAAGTTGCCCTGGACCTGCAGCAGCTGGGCGTCGTGCGCGACGGCCTGGCTGAGCTTGCCCATGGCGATCTTGCCCTCGGGCACGAGCACCGCGGCGGTGATGCCGGCGTGCGTGGCGTACGCGGCGGCCGAGGCGCTGGTGTTGCCGGTCGAGGCGCAGATGACGGCCTTCGCGCCGTGCTCGACGGCCTTCGAGATCGCCATCGTCATGCCGCGGTCCTTGAAGGACCCGGTCGGGTTCATGCCCTCGAACTTGACGTAGACCTCGGCGCCGGTGCGCTCGGAGAGCCGACGAGCCGGGATGAGGGGCGTGCCGCCCTCACCGAGCGTGACGATCGGCGTCGCCTCGGTCACGTCGAGTCGGTCGGCGTACTCGCGCAGGACTCCCTGCCACTGGTGGGCCATCAGGCTTCTCTCTCTGTCCGGTGGGTCGGTCTGGTGGTGGTCATGGGTCGGCCTGGAGGCGCGTGGTGCGTCAGGCGCCGACGAAGCGCAGGACGCTGGTCACGTCCAGGACCACGTCTTCGCCGCGGAGCGTGCGGACGGTGTCCGCCAGGTCGGCTTCGCGCGCCAGGTGCGTGCCGATGACGAGCGCCGCCGTCCCCTCGGAGGCACCCGTGGTGGTCTGCTCGACGGTCTCGACGCTCACGCCGTGCTTCGCCAGCACGCCGGCGACCGTCGACAGCACGCCGGGGGCGTCCGTGACGTGCAGGGTGATCTGGTAGCGCGTGCGGACGGTGCCGATCGGGAAGACGGGCAGGTCCGACTGGGTCGACTCCGCGACGCCCGGGCCGCCGATGACGTGCCGACGTGCGGCGGACACCAGGTCGCCGAGGACGGCGGACGCGGTCTCGACGCCACCGGCACCGGCGCCGTAGAACATGAGGTCGCCGGCGGCCTCGGCCTCGACGAACACGGCGTTCTTCGCGCCGTGCACGCTCGCCAGGGGGTGCGACTCCGGCACGAGGGCCGGGTAGACGCGGGCGCTGACGCCCTCGCGGCCGTCCTCGTCGGTCAGTCGCTCGGCGGTCGCCAGGATCTTCACGACGTAGCCGGCCTTGCGCGCGGCGCGGACCTGCTCGATGGTGACCGAGGTGATGCCCTCGCGGTGCACGGCAGCGAGCGGCACCGAGGTGTGGAACGCCAGCGAGGCCAGGATTGCGGCCTTCTGCGCGGCGTCGTAGCCCTCGATGTCGGCGGTCGGGTCGGCCTCGGCGTACCCGAGCTCGGTCGCGGTCGCCAGGGCGTCCTCGAACGTCGCGCCCTCGCGGTCCATCAGGTCGAGGATGAAGTTCGTGGTGCCGTTGACGATGCCCATGATCCGCTCGATGCGGTCACCCGCGAGCGAGTCGTGCAGCGGTCGGATGATCGGGATCGCTCCGGCGACGGCGGCCTCGTAGTACAGCTGCGCGCCGACCTGCTCGGCCACCGCGAAGAGCTCCGGACCGTGGGTCGCGAGGAGCGCCTTGTTGCCGGTCACGACGTCCGCGCCGGACTGCAGCGCCTGCAGCACGAGCGTGCGCGCGGGCTCGATGCCACCGATCAGCTCGACGACGATGTCGGCACCGAGGATGAGCGACTCGGCGTCGGTCGTGTAGAGGTCCTTCGGCAGGTCGACGTCGCGCGCGGCGTCGACGTCGCGCACGGCGATCCCGACGAGTTCGAGGCCGGCACCGGCGCGCGAGGCGAGTTCGTCGGCGTGCTCGAGCAGGAGCCGCGCGACCTGGGACCCGACCGAGCCGGCCCCGAGCAGCGCGACGCGGACGTTGCGGTATTCGATCATCTGGAGTTGGTTCCTGTTCGTCGGGTCAGCGACCGGTGCCTGCGTGGGGCACGGGGCGGACCCCGGTGTCGCGGGCGAGGAGGTCGTCGATCGACTCGCCCCGCACGAGGATACGGGTTGTGCCGTCCGCCACGGCGACGACCGGCGGGCGGCCCACGTGGTTGTAGTTGCTCGACAGCGCCCAGCAGTACGCCCCGGTGGCTGCGACGGCGAGCAGGTCCCCCCGCTGGACGTCACCCGGCAGGTACTCGTCGTTGACCACGATGTCCCCGCTCTCGCAGTGCTTCCCGACGACGCGGGTGAGGACGGCCGGCGCCTCGGACGTCCGGGCGAGGCGAGCGGTGTAGTCGGCGCCGTACAGGGCAGGACGGGCGTTGTCGCTCATGCCGCCGTCGACGGACACGTAGGTGCGGGTGGCGTGGCCGGTGTCCGCGTCGCCGGTCTCGAGGGTGACGGGCTTGATCGTGCCGACACGGTAGAGCGTGATGCCCGCCGGCCCGACGATGTAGCGACCGGGCTCGACCGCGACCTCGGGCACCGGGATGTCCCGCTCGGCGCAGGCCTCGGCGATGATCGCGGCGAGGGCGTCGGCGACGTCCTCGGGAGCGAAGGCGGAGTCAGCCTCGGTGTAGTCGATGCCCCAGCCGCCGCCGAGGTTCAGCTCGGGCACCGGGCCCGTCTCGACGAGGGTGGCGTGCACGTCCATCAGGCGTCGAGCGGCTTCGCGGAACCCGGACTCGTCGAAGATCTGCGACCCGATGTGCGAGTGCAGCCCGACGAACACGAGCGACGACTCGGCGCGCACCGCCTCGGCCGCGGCGACGGCCTCGGTGAGCGGGACGCCGAACTTCTGGTCCTCGCGCGCGGTGGCGAGGTACTCGTGGGTCGAGGCGTGCACACCGCTGTTGATGCGGATCCGGACGCGCTGCACGACCCCGGCGTCGGCAGCGGCACGGGCGACGCGCTGGACCTCCTCGTGGCTGTCGAGCACGATCGTGCCCACGCCGACCTCGACCGCGCGGGCGATCTCGGCGTCGGACTTGTCGTTGCCGTGGAAGCCGAGCATCGCCGGGTCGATGCCCGCGGCCAGGGCGACCGCGAGCTCCCCGCCGGTGCAGACGTCCACGCGCAGGTCGGCCTCGGCCATCCACGCCACGACCTGGGTCGTCAGGAACGCCTTGCCGGCGTAGTAGACGTGCGCCCGGGTGCCGATGCCCTCGAACGCCTCGGTGAACGCGTTGCGCACGCGGACCGCACGGGACTGCACGTCACGCTCGTCGACGACGTACAGCGGGGTGCCGTACTGCCGGACGAGGTCCGTCGCGGTGACACCGCCGACCGCCAGGTCGCCGTCGTCGGTCCGCGTCGCGGACGCGGGCCAGATCCGGTCCACCAGCTCGGAGGCGTCCGTCGGGAACCGCAGTCGCGGCGGTGCAAGGGGGTTCTCGCTCACGGGACCCGATCCTACCGACGCGGGGCGGGCCTCCCGTCCGTGTGACGCAGCCACGGGATCAGCCGCAGCTGCCGACCGTCTGCAGGCCCTGCTCGTTGAGCGGCAGCGCGTCCGCGGTGACGCGGACCGTCGCGTCGGCCTTCGAGACGTCGAGCGAGCGCACGCGGAGCGCCTCGGGCAGGAACTGCGCCGTGCAGACCTGCACCGGCACGTTCGTGACGCCGGGGATCGAGTCCACCTTGAGGCCGAGGTCGGAGTTCGTGATCCGCACGCTCTTCGGGGTGATCGTGATGCCGCGGCCGTCGTCCTGCGCGACCACGTCGCCCTTCGCCGCGTAGGTGATGTCGTAGCCGAGCACCGCCGTGGAACCGGACAGCTCGACACCGCCGTCCACCAGGGTCAGCCGGTCGAACAGCGGGCTGTACTTCGACAGGTCCTTCACGCTCGACGACGCCAACGTGACGGTGCCCTCGACGTCGTGCACGTCGCCCTTGCCGTCCACGGGGACGTCCTTCGCGGTGACGTCGGCGGCGAGCGGGATGCCGTCGACGGTGAGCTTCTCGGACGTGATCTCGACCTGGTCGAGGGTGCCGCCGATCAGCTGCGGGATGACGATGCCGTCGGCGTGCGCCTCGACCTGGCCCGTCGTGCCGTCGGGCAGCGACTGCTCGACCTGCTGGGCGATGATGCGGTCGACGACCCCGCGGAGCACGAACTCGGCGATCACGACGAGGGCGGCGAGCACGACGACGACCACGAGCAGGACGACGGGCCAGCGGCGGCGCTTGCGGGGGCGTTCGGTGGCGGCGGACATGCGTCCCACCCTGCCAGGTGGTCCCGTCAGCCTGCCTGGAGGCGCGGTGCGCGGGGGGCGGGCCCGCTCGATCGCGCCCCGCCACGGTCATCGCGCCCCCGCACACCGGGGCGCGATGACCGTCAGGGGGCGCGTCACGACAACGGCTCGGCCGTCTGCTCGTGACGCCGCTCCGCTACATGCGGGACGGAGCGCTCACGCCGAGCAGGCCGAGGCCGTTGCGGACGACCTGGCCGGTGGCGTCGTTCAGCCACAGGCGCGTGCGGTGCAGGTCGGTGACCGGCTCGTCGCCGAGCGGGGTCACGCGGCAGGCGTCGTACCAGCGGTGGTACAGGCCCGCGAGCTGCTCGATGTACCGGGCGATGCGGTGCGGCTCGCGGAGCTCCGCGGCGTGGCGCACCACGCGCGGGTACTCGGCGAGGGCACCGAGCAGCGCGCCCTCGGAGTCGTGCGTCAACAGCGAGGCGTCGAACGCGGACCGGTCGACCCCCGCGGCCTCGGCGTTGCGGGCCACCGACTGGGTGCGCGCGTGGGCGTACTGCACGTAGAAGACCGGGTTGTCGTTCGTCCGCTTCGTGAGCAGGTCGAGGTCGATGTCGATCGCGGTGTCGCTGGCGAACCGGACGAGCGAGTAGCGGCCGGCGTCGACGCCCACGGCGTCGACGAGGTCCTCCATCGTGACGATGGTGCCGTTGCGCTTCGACATGCGCATCGGCTCGCCGTCCTTGAGCAGGTTGACCATCTGCCCGATCAGGATCTCGAGGTTCGTGCCCGGCTCGTCCCCGAACGCGGCGCACATCGCCATCATCCGGCCGACGTAGCCGTGGTGGTCCGCACCGAGCATGATCAGGTTGCGCTCGAAGCCGCGCTCGCGCTTGTCGAGGTAGTACGCCAGGTCGCCGGCGATGTACGCGGGCTCGCCGTCGGACTTGATGACCACGCGGTCGCGGTCGTCGCCGAAGTCGGTCGTGCGGAGCCACTCGGCACCCTCGGCCTCGTACATCACGCCCGCCGAACGCAGCCGGGCGATGGCGCGCTCGACGGCCTTCGACTCGTGCAGGGCGTTCTCGTGGAAGTAGACGTCGAAGTCCACGCCGAAGTCGTGCAGCGACGACTTGATGTCCGCGAACATGAAGTCGACGCCCTCGCGCCGGAAGAGTTCCTGCGCCTCGTCGCGCGGCAGGTCCTTCACGTCGACCGAGGAGTCGAGCGTCGCGATGACGCGGGCCGCGATCTCGGCGATGTACGCACCGCCGTAGCCGTCCTCCGGCGTGGGCTCACCGAGCGCCGACGCGACGAGCGAGCGGGCGAAGCGGTCGATCTGCGCGCCGTGGTCGTTGAAGTAGTACTCGCGGGCGACGAGGCCGCCCTGCGCCTGGAACACGCGAGCCAGGCTGTCGCCGACCGCCGCCCAGCGCACGCCGCCCATGTGGATCGGGCCGGTCGGGTTCGCCGACACGAACTCCAGGTTGATCCGGACGCCGTCGTACAGGTCGCCGTGCCCGAAGGCGTCGCCGCCCTCGACGATCGTGCGGGCGATCTCACCGGCCGCTGCGGCCTCGAGCGTGATGTTGATGAACCCCGGGCCGGCGACGTCGACCGAGGCCACGCCGTCGAGCTCGGTCAGCTCGCCGGCGATCTCCGTCGCGAGCTCGCGCGGGTTCGTGCCGATGCGCTTCGCGAGCTGCATGGCGGCGTTCGAGGCCCAGTCGCCGTGCGCACGGTTCTTCGGACGCTCGAGCACCACGTGGGAGTCCCCGATCGTCACGGTCTCGGACGCGCCTCGTCGCTCGACGATCCCGGTCAGGATCGACAGGTACGCGGCGGAGAGTTCGGCAGGAGTCACGGCGGACGAGTCTACCGGGACACCCAGGTGCACGCCGGACGATGGGCCATCATGTCGGGATGACCACCCGAAGCCGTGCCCGGGCGTGCTCCGTCGCCGTCGTCACCGCCGCAGCAGCACTCGCGTTGTCGGCCTGCTCGGGCGGCGGGGACAGCGACCCGACGCCCAGCCCGACCCCGGTCGGCAAGACGGTGTCGCAGACCTGCGCCGAGCTCTTGCCGACCGAGGCCCTGTCCGTGTACGGGACGACCTTCGCGCTCGACGACTCCTTCACGCCGGCCAAGGGCTCCCCCGCCGCCACGATCGCGAAGCAGCGGGGCCGCGTCTGCCAGTTCGTCGCCACCGACGACGACACCGAGACGATCACCCTGGCCGTCGCGGACCTGCCTGAGAAGTCGCTCACGAACCTGAAGGACGCGCTGTACGACCGGGGCGGCTCGGTCCCCACCTACCGCGTCGAGGGCTACTTCGCCCTGAACGACGACATCGGCCGCGCAGACGCCTTCGCCGACCCGTACTGGATCACCACGCAGTCGACGCTGTTCACGGAGCCCGGCGGCGCACAGCCCGTCGTCGACGCAGTGCGCGCCGCGCTGCAGCCGTCGGCGTCGGAGACGCCCGCGGGCTGACGCGCCCGCGCCGGCACGGTGCCGGGTCCGCCGCCCGGTGCGAGGTTGCACGCTTGGTGCGCGCTTGCAGCGCCGCACGGAGCGCGCAACCTTGCACGGGCCCGCGACGCACGCACGGTGCGGACGGGAGGCCCGTGGCGGGCCCGCACCGTGCCTCCCGTCCGACGGCCACCACGCACAGTGCCGGGTCCGCCGCCTGGTGCGAGGTTGCACGCTTGGTGCGCGCTTGCAGCGCCGCACGGAGCGCGCAACGCCCCACGGGCCCGCGACGCGCGCACGGTGCGGACGGGAGGTCCGTGGCGGCCCCGCACCGCGCCTCCCGTCCGACGGCCACCACGCACAGTGCCGGGCCCGCCACCCGGTGCGAGGTTGCACGCTTGGTGCGCGCTTGCAGCGCCGCACGGAGGGCGCAACCTCGCAAGGGCCCGAGACGCGCGCACGGTGCGGACGGGAGGCCCGTGGCGGAACCGCACCGTGCCTCCCGTCCGCCCTGCAGTCGCGTCTCGTGCACGACACGCGCTGTCCAGGAGCCCGCGCCGGACCTGCTACGGTTATTCCACCCCTTGGCCCCCATAGCTCAGGGGATAGAGCACTGCCCTCCGGAGGCAGGGGCGGAGGTTCGAATCCTCCTGGGGGCACTGTGACATTCCCGCGCAAGCAGTTGTCTTCGCTGCGCTCAGTCAGCTGCGCGCGACATCGCCTGCGGCGACCTTCCCCCGTTGAGACTCTCCGGGATGGGTTGCGCATGTCGTGGCGGATGTTGACGTTCGCGCGGATGATGAGCAGGAATGGTCTGGTCGGGGGAAGCGACTCGACAGTTTCTGCTCACGAAGCGCCCGCGCGCACCGCGCTACCCCGTGTTTCCCCGCGCGTCACGCGCACCCCCTAGGATCACGGGCTGGTCGTCCTGCACGCGACCGGGAAGAGGGAACCGATGACCACCGGCACCGGGAACGCGCAGCTCGAACTCGCCCGCGGCGGGCACGCCCCCGCACCACGGACCCTGTTCGACGTCCTCGCGGCGACGGCGGCCACCCACCCGACCGCCACCGCGCTCGAGGACCCCGCCGGCACCGTCGACTACGCCGCCCTGCTCGACCTGGTGCGCGCTCAGGCCGACGACCTCGCCCGCCGCGGAGTCCGACGGGGTGACCGGGTCGGGGTGCGGATCCCCTCCGGCGGGCGTGACCTGTACCTGTCGATCCTCGCGGTCCTCGCCGCCGGAGCCGCCTACGTGCCCGTCGACGCCGACGACCCCGAGGAACGCGCGACCCTCGTGTTCGGCGAGGCCGGCGTCGTCGGCGTCATCGGGGCCAGCGGCGTCCTGCGCGACCGCGACGGCGGCGAGCTGCCCGTGACGGACCCCACGGCGAGCGCCGCACTCCCCCACGAGGACGACGACGCGTGGATCATCTTCACCTCGGGGTCGACCGGGGTGCCGAAGGGCGTGGCGGTCACCCACCGCAGTGCTGCGGCGTTCGTGGACGCCGAGGCGCGGATGTTCCTGCAGGCGGCGCCGATCGGTCCCGGTGACCGGGTGCTGGCGGGGCTGAGTGTGGCGTTCGATGCGTCGTGCGAGGAGATGTGGCTGGCGTGGGGGCACGGTGCCGCGTTGGTGCCGGCGCCGCGGTCGCTGGTGCGGACGGGGGTGGACCTCGGGCCGTGGTTGATCGCGCACACGATCACGGTGGTGTCGACGGTGCCGACGCTGGCCGCGCTGTGGCCGGACGACGCGTTGGAGCAGGTGCGGCTGGTCATCTTCGGTGGTGAGGCGTGCCCGCCGGAACTGGCCGCCCGGATCGCGAGTCGCGACCGTGAGGTGTGGAACACGTACGGTCCGACGGAGGCGACGGTGGTGGCGTGCGGGTCGCTGCTCGACGGCGGGCAGCCGATCCGGATCGGGCTGCCGCTGGACGGGTGGGACCTGGCGGTCGTGGACGGTGCCGGGCAGCGGGTGGAGCCGGGCGGGGTCGGTGAGCTCGTGATCGGCGGTGTCGGGTTGGGGCGGTACCTGGACCCGGCGAAGGACGCGGAGAAGTACGCGCCGTTCCCGGAGCTCGGGTGGGAGCGCGCGTACCGGAGTGGTGACCTGGTGCGGTACGACCCCGAGGGGCTCGTGTTCCAGGGGCGTGCGGACGACCAGGTGAAGCTCGGTGGTCGACGCATCGAGCTCGGGGAGATCGACGCGGCGCTGCAGGCGCTCGACGACGTGGCCGGTGGTGTGGCCGTGGTGCAGCGGACCCCGGCGGGCAACCAGGTGCTGGTGGGGTACGTGGCGCCGGTGGCGGGTGCCACGGTGGACGTCGCGGCTGCGAACGCCCGGTTGCGGCGGGAGCTGCCCGCTGCGCTCGTCCCGCTCGTCGCCGTGGTGGACTCGTTGCCGACGCGGACGTCGGGCAAGGTCGACCGTGCCGCGCTGCCGTGGCCGTTGCCCGGGGCGACGGACGCAGCGATGCTGCCGGACACGGTGGCGTGGATCGCGGAGCGTTGGGCGGCGATCCTCGGGGTGCCGGTGTCGAGCGTCGACGACGACTTCTTCGCGCACGGTGGCGGGTCGCTGACGGCGGCGCAGCTGGTGTCGGCGATCCGCGAGCGGTTCCCGACGACCACCGTCGCCGACGTCTACGACCACCCGCGCATCGGGGCGTTGGCGGCCGCGTTGGACGAGTCCGGTCCGGTGGCGGCCGCATCGCGCGACGTGACGCCGGTCCCGCCGACGACGGGCCTCGCGATGACGCTGCTGGGTTTGCCGGTGCAGGTGCTGCGTGGGTTGCGGGTCCTGACGTGGACGGCGCTGGTCGCGGCGGTGCTGCACGCGACGACGCTGCCGTTCCTGCCGGTGCTCCCCTGGCCGGCGCTCGTCGTCGCGCTGCTGGTGTTCGTGACGCCGATCGGCAAGATGGCGCTCACGGTCGTGCTGGCTCGGCTGCTGCTCGTCGGGGTCCGGCCGGGCGACCACCCCCGGGGTGGCTCGGTGCACCTGCGGGTCTGGCTGGCGGAGCGGATCGCCGAGGCGGTCGACGGTCCCTCGGCCGCCGGGGCGCCGTGGATCAGCTACTACGCCCGTGCGCTCGGGGCGCGGATCGGCACGGACGTCGACCTGCACACGCTCCCGCCGGTCACCGGGATGCTCACGATCGGCAAGCGTGCGTCGATCGAGCCCGAGGTGGACCTCGCGGGGCACTGGGTGGACGGTGACGTGTTCCGGCTCGGCCGGGTCCGTGTCGACGACGACGCCGTCGTGCACAGCCGCACCACGCTGCTGCCCGGTGCGCACGTGGGCGCGGGCGCCGAGGTCGAGGCCGGCTCGGCCGTCGCCGGCCGGGTGCCCGCCGGTCAGCGCTGGGCGGGTTCGCCCGCCGAACGCGTCGGGTCGGCCAGGCACGGCCGGGAGGCCCGTCCCCCGTCGCGTCGACGCTGGCTACTGGCGTACGGGGCCGGCTCCGTGGCCGTGGCCGGGTTGCCGGTGATCGGTGTCGCGGTCGGGCTGCTGGTCGCCGTCGCCCTGGTCGGGCGCGCGTCGACGCTCGGCGACGCGGTGCTGCGCGCCCTCGCGACCGTGCCGCTCGCGACCGTCGTCGCCGGGGCCGTGTACGCGCTGCTCGTGGTGGGGTCGGTGCGGTTGCTCGGCATCGGGCTGCACGAGGGGCGTCACCCCGTGCGTTCGCGGATCGGCTGGCAGGCGTGGTCGACGGAGCGGGTGCTCGACGCTGCGCGGACGCTGCTGTTCCCGCTGTACGCCTCGCTCGTGACGCCCGTGTGGTTGCGGCTGCTCGGGGCGAAGGTCGGCCGGAACACGGAGATCTCCACGGTCCTGCTCATCCCCGCGCTGACGCAGATCGCGTCCGGCGCCTTCCTGGCCGACGACACCATGGTCGCCACGTACGAGCTCGGTGGTGGCCGGGTGCGGATCGGCCGGTCGAAGGTCGGGCGGCGGGCGTTCCTCGGCAACAGCGGGATGACGGGCGCCGGACGCTCGGTCCCGCGCGAGGCGCTGGTGGCGGTGCTGTCCGCCGTGCCGAAGAAGGCCAAGCGCGGGTCGTCGTGGCTCGGCTCACCCCCGGTGCGGCTGCGCCGTGCGGCGACGCAGTTCGACGAGGAGCGCACCTTCCGTCCGCCCGTCCGACTCAAGGTCGCCCGCGGCTGCTGGGAGCTGCTGCGGCTCGTCGCCCCGATGGTGTCCGCCGCGATCGCCCTCGGGGTGGCGGGCACCCTGCTCGCCCTGTGGTCGGCGGTCGGCGTCGGGTGGACGGTGCTGCTCGCCGGACCGGTGCTCATCGTCGCCGGGGCCGTCGCCGCGGTGGTGTCGACGATCGCGAAGTGGGCGTTCGTCGGCCGGATCACCGCCCGGGAGCACCCGCTGTGGTCGTCGTTCGTGTGGCGCAACGAGGTGCAGGACACCTTCGTCGAGACGGTCGCCCGACCCTGGTTCGCCGAGCAGGCCACCGGCACCCCGGCCCTGGCGGCGTGGCTGCGGAGCCTCGGCGCGACGATCGGCCGCGGCACCTGGCTCGAGACCTACTGGCTGCCCGAGGCCGACCTCGTCACGATCGGGGCCGGCGCCTCGGTGGCGCGCGGGACCGTCGTGCAGACCCACCTGTTCCACGACCGGGTGATGCAGCTCGACACCGTGCGCCTCGACGCCGGCGCGACGCTCGGCCCGCACAGCGTCGTCCTGCCCGCCGCCGGCATCGGCACGGGCGCCACGGTGGGGCCCGCCTCGCTCGTGATGCGCGGCGAGCAGGTGCCCACCGGGTCCCGCTGGTCCGGCAACCCCATCGCTCCGTGGACAGCCGAACCAGCCACCGTGGCGGACTGACCGGCGCCATGGGGTTGACTGGGACCGTGCCGAACACCCCCGCTGCCGACCCGTACACCCCGCACAGCGGCGACCGACGCTGGAGCGCCGAGCACTACGACCTCCGCCTCGACTACCGCGTGGCCACGAACCGCCTCGACGGCACGGCGACGATCACCGCCCGAGCCCACGAACCCCTCGACCGGATCGTCATCGACCTGCACGGCCTGAGCGTCGAGCGCGCCGACGTCGACGGCACCCGCGCGAAGAAGGTGTCGAAGGCGGTGCACAAGGTCACCGTGACCCCGGCGTCGCCGATCGCTGCCGACACCACGTTCACCGTGCACCTGCGGTACCGCGGCAACCCGCGCCCCGTCCGCAGCGCCTGGGGCCAGGTCGGGTGGGAGGAACTCACCGACGGCGTCATCGTCGCGGCCCAGCCGACGGGGGCGCCCTCGTGGTTCCCCTGCAACGACCGACCGGACGACAAGGCGACCTACCGGTTCGAGATCGCCGCCGAGGCCGCGTACGACGTCCTGGCGAACGGTGAACTGCTCGGCAAGGAACGCGACCGCATCGGCACCAGGTGGACCTACGCCACCACCGAGCCGATGGCGACGTACCTGGCGACGGTGCAGATCGGGCGGTACCGCACGACGAGGCTCCGCGGTGCCGTCGTCCCCGTGACCCTGCACCACCCCGCCGACCTGGCGGCCGCCGCGAAGACCGACTTCGGGCAGGCGCCGGAGATGCTCGCGCTGTTCTCGGACCGCTTCGGCCCGTACCCGTTCGCGGCGTACGGCGTCGTGGTCACCGACGACGAGCTCGAGATCCCCCTCGAGGCCCACGGGCTGGCGGTGTTCGGCCGGAACCACGTCGACGGCGAGCACGGCACCGACCGGCTCATCGCGCACGAGCTCGCACACCAGTGGTTCGGCAACTCGGTGACGGTCACCCGCTGGCAGGACATCTGGCTGCACGAGGGGTTCGCCTGCTACGCCGAGTGGTTGTGGTCCGAGCACCACGGCGGCGACACCGCCGACACGCTCGCGGCGCAGTACCGGCAGGGACTCCTCGACCAGCCCGAGGACCTCGTCGTCGGTGACCCCGGCGCGAAGGACATGTTCGACGACCGGGTCTACAAGCGCGGGGCCCTCGCACTGCACGCCGTCCGCCGCACGTTCGGCGACGACGCGTTCACCGCCGGGCTCCGCAGCATCACCGAACGGCACCGGCACGGTTCGGTGACGGTGCCCGACGTGCTCAGTGCGTTCGCCGGCGCCGCCGGCCGTTCCGTCGCGGACGTCCGGGCGGTGACCGGGCCCTGGATCGACGAGGCGTCGGTACCGGCGCTGCCCGCGCCGCGCGTCGACTAGCCAGCCAGCTCGCCGTCGGCCGGGTCGCAGCTGACCTCGGACCACACCGCGTCGAGCGACAGTCCGACCACGCCGGCGACGGACGCGATGGTCGAGAACGCCGGCGTCGCGATCCGCCCGGTCTCGATCTTGCGGAGCGTCTCGGGCGAGATCCCGGCGGCGAGGGCGGTGTCGACGATCGACCGTGAGCCACGTGCGCGGCGGAGCAGGGCACCGAGACGGCGGCCGCGCGCGACCTCGTCGGGGCGGAGCGGGAGACGGACCATCCCCACATAGTAATACCGGTATGATCATCCGCGTGATCGAGATCCTGACGCCCGCCGAGGTCGAGAAGGCCCGTGCCACCGGAGCCCTCGTCGGCACCATCCTGCAGACCCTGCGCGAACGCACCCGCGTGGGCACCAACCTGCTCGAGATCGACCGGTGGGCGAAGCAGATGATCGAGGCCGCCGGCGCGGACTCCTGCTACGTCGACTACGCACCCTCGTTCGGCCGCGGTCCGTTCGGCCACCACATCTGCACCGCCGTGAACGACGCCGTGCTGCACGGGCTGCCGCACGACCGGGTCCTGGCCGACGGCGACCTGCTCACCCTCGACCTCGCGGTGTCGCTGGACGGCATCGCCGCCGACGCCGCCGTCAGCTTCATCGTCGGCACCCCGCGCGCCGAGGACCTCGCCCTCATCGACGCGACCGAGCGCGCCCTGGCCGCCGGGATCGCCGCCGCAGGACCAGGTGCGCGCATCGGGGACCTCTCGCACGCCATCGGGACCGTGCTCGAGGGTGCGGGCTACCCGGTCAACGTCGAGTTCGGCGGCCACGGCATCGGCTCGACCATGCACCAGGACCCGCACGTGTCGAACACGGGCCGCGCGGGCCGTGGCTACACGCTCCGGCCGGGCCTCCTGCTCGCGCTCGAACCGTGGGTGATGGCGGACACCGACGTGCTCGTCACCGATGCCGACGGCTGGACGCTCCGCAGTGCCACGGGAGCCCGGACGGCCCACACCGAGCACACCATCGCGATCACCGAGGACGGCACCGAGGTGCTCACACTCCCCCGCTGAGCGACCCCTCGACCAGGACGGGCAGCCCGCCGGCCGCGACGACGAGCACCAGGTCGGGCGCCGGCCGGTGGATCGTCACCGGGTGGTCTCGCCCCTCGAACCGCGCGGTGCCGGCAGCGACGTCCACGTCGACCGACAGCGGATCGACGCGCAGGCCCCGACCGTCGCGCTTCAGCACGGCCTCCTTCGCCGCCCAGCAGGCCGCGAGCAAGCCGGCATCACCGGCCGAGCGCTCGCGTTCGCCGGACGTGAAGACGTCGAGGGGCGCTGCGCCGACGCGGGACACCCGCTCGAGGTCGACGCCGACCGGGCCCGGCGCGACCGCGAGCGCGAGCACGCCGGTCGTGCGCGACAGGCTGACGCCGACCGCGGTGCCGTGCACCGTGGCCCAAGGACGACCGTGGTCGGTGCCGGCACAGTGTGGGCAGACGCGCCCCGCGCGCACGGCTGGCGACTCGACTGCCGCAGCCGCCGCGACGGCGGCGACCAGGGCCTCCCGGTCGGCCGCGCGGTCTGGACCCGTCGCGCAGAACGTCACCACGACGGCCTGGAGGCCCGACTCACCCACGCACGCAGCCTACGGTGCGCGGACGGCCGGCCCAGGGCCGTGGTCGCTACGCGTGCGTAAGTGCGATCAGTGCGACGTTCATCGTGCTGTAGAGACCCTCGGATCGGGTCGCCTGGCGGACGCGTCCGCGCAGCACTTCGTAGCGGCCGTCGTGCTCGCGCACGAAGCCGATCACGCCGGTCGCCGGCGTCGAGACGCGGTGGTAGCCGTCCTCGAGCGGGACGACCTCGGTACTCGTGGTTCGCTCCATTGCTGTTCCCTTCCGTTCGTCGTCGAACAGTGGCGCCAGCCTACCCCGCTCCGGGGGACAAGACACCCATGGATCGGCTTGTCCACAGTGTTCGCCGAGAGTCCGTCCGTCGCTTGCGCGCCGTGGATAGACTCCGGGCGACGGCGCTCTCAGGGCGCCGTTCGGGACGGCGTCGACGGCGCCGACCGGCGACGGACGGAGGACGGATGCGAACGGTCCAGCGCGGATCGGGCACAGGCGGGTCGAGGACGGAACGGGGGACAGCGCGGCTCTGGGGTCGCGTCACGGCAGCGGCCGTGGCGATGCTGATCGTCCTGGCTCCGGCGGCGACCGCGCAGGCCACGGCACCCGTCGACCTGGGTGGGGCGTACGTCCTCGACGAAGCCGACGCCCTCAGCTCCTCGCAGCAGGCGCAGGTCGAACAGGCGGTGCAGGACCTGTACGCCGAGACCCAGACGCAGCTGTACGTCGTGTTCGTGCCCACGTTCACCGATCCGACGGACCACACCGCGTGGGGCTCCGCGGTCATGGAGCAGAACCAGATCGACACCGACGGCATCCTGCTGTCGGTCGCCGTCGACGACCGCAACTACGACGTGCAGCAGACGAACGAGACCGCCATCTCCGAGTCCGACGTGCAGAGCGCCGTGAACGACTCGCTGCTCCCCGCGCTGAAGCAGGGCGACTGGTCCGGCGCGGCCGTGGCGTTCGCGAACGGCCTGACGGACACCCAGGCGCCGCCGAACCTGACCTGGCTCTGGATCCTGTTGCTCGTCATCGTCGTCGGCCTGATCGTCGTCGTGCTCGTCATCCGCACCCGCAACAAGCGGAAGACCGCCGCGGCCACCCAGGCACAGCAGGAGTCCCTCGCCGACCTCGAGCGCACCGCCGGCGGCGCGCTCGTGACGATCGACGACGAGCTCCGCACCGCCGAGCAAGAGGTCGGGTTCGCCACGGCCCAGTTCGGTCCCGACGCCGCGAAGCCCTTCGCCGACGCCGTCGCCGCTGCGCAGCAGGCCGTGCGCAAGGCCTTCACGTTCCGGCAGCAGCTCGACGACGAGATCCCGGACTCCCCCCAGCAGCGTGCGGACTGGGCGAACCAGATCATCGCGATCTGCCAGCAGGCGCACGCCTCGATCGAGGAACAGACCGAGTCGTTCGACAAGCTCCGGTCGCTCGAGGACGGCGTCGAGGAAGCAGCCGCCGCACTGGCCCAGGCCGTCGCGGAAGCACCGGCGTCGGTCGGCGCTGCAGCAGCCGCGCTCGACCGCGTGCGAGCCAACTACACCGGCCGTACCCTCGCGACCGTCGCCGACAACGTCGACCAGGCACACCAGGTGCTCGCCTACGCCACCGAGCGCTCGAACGCGGCCACCGCGGCGATCGCGGCCGGCGACAAGGGCGAAGCGGTGGTCGCCGTGCGCGACGCCCAGCACGCCTTGGCCCAGGTGCAGCAACTCACGAACAGCGCGGTCGCGGCCGAGGGCACCTTCACCGAGGCCACCGCACGCGCCGAGGCGATGCGCATCGACATCGAGGGCGACGTCGCCGCGGCCCGGACCCTCACCGTGGGCGGGCCCGACCTCGCCGCGGCCGTGACCCGGGCGCAGACCGTGCTGCGGCAGGGGTTCGACCCGAAGGACCCGATCACCGCGGTCGACGCCCTCACGAAGGCGAACACCGAGATCGACCAGGCCATCGCGGCCGCCCGGGGTGCCGAAGAGCAGCAGCGCCGGGCGTCCCGCGCCCTCGATGACGCCCTGCGCGACGCCCGGAACCGGATCAGCCAGGCGCGCGAGTACATCTCGCTGCACCGTGGCGGCATCGGACCGACCGCTCGCACCCGCCTGTCCGAGGCCGAACGCGCCCTCGACGACGCCGTGCAGCTCGCCACCACCGACCCCGGACAGGCACTGCAGGCAGCACGGGCGGCCGAGCAGTACGCCGCCGCGGCGATGGACTCGGCGAACGACGACATGGGCGGCTGGGGCGGCGGTGGCGGCGGCTTCGGTGGTGGCGGCGGCAACGGCGCCCAGCTCGGCGGCCTCGTCACCGGCATCGTGCTCGGCGGCCTGCTCGGCGGTCGCGGTGGCAGCTTCGGCGGCGGCTCCTTCGGGGGCGGCGGGGGCGGCGGCTTCGGCGGCGGGGGCGGTTTCGGCGGTGGCGGAGGCGGCGGCGGAGGCGGGTTCTCCGGCGGCGGCCGCTTCTGACCCCGACCCACCCGACGACCAGACCACACACCCGACAGACCAGTACCAGACAGACCAGACACACCACGTCAGACCTTCCAGGAAAGGGAACAGCAATGGCAAAGCAGACGATCTTCGGCCGCATCTCCACCCTCGTGCGGGCGAACATCAACCAGCTCATCGACAACGCCGAGGACCCGCAGAAGATGCTGGACCAGCTCGTGCGTGACTACACGAACAACATCGCCGACGCGAAGACGGCGATCGCGCAGACGATCGGCAACGTGCGGCTGCTCGAGCAGGACCACGAAGAGGACAAGCGCGCCTCGTCCGAGTGGGGCCAGAAGGCCGCCAACGCCTCCACCGCCGCGGACAAGTACCGCGCCGAGGGCAAGACGGCCGAGGCGGACAAGTTCGACAACCTCGCCAAGATCGCGATCGGCAAGCAGATCGCGGCCGAGCAGGAAGTCAAGGACGCCGAGCCGAACCTCGCCTCGCAGAACGAAGCGGTCGAGAAGCTCAAGACCGGGCTCGCCGGCATGGAGCAGAAGCTCGAGGAGCTCCGTGCGAAGCGCGACAACCTCGTCGCCCGCTCGAAGACGGCCGAGGCGCAGTCCAAGGTCAACGACGCCCTCGGCAACATCGACGTGCTCGACCCGACGAGCGACCTCGGTCGCTTCGAGGAGAAGGTCCGTCGTGAAGAGGCCAAGGTCCTCGGGCAGCAGGAGCTGCAGTCGTCGAGCCTCGACGCCCAGTTCGAGAGCCTCGAGGACGTCGGTAAGGACGCCGAGGTCGAGGCGCGACTCGCCGCGCTGAAGTCCGGCGGCTCGTCGAGCCTCTGACGTTCCCGGACGACCTTCCCGGACGACGCCGGACCCCAGCTGACAGACTGAGACGATGCAGTTCCTCGTGGTCGGTCAGTGGCAGGGTTCGGCGTCGTCGCGCGCGATGCGCCTCGGGGACGGAGCGACCGCGATCGCGGCCGACCTCCCCCGTGCGTCCACCACCGTGGTCGACGTCCCCGCCGGCGCGGGCGACCGGCTCGAGACGGCCGTCGCCCGGTACACCTCCGTGCTCGCCGTCGCCGACCGTGTGGCCGAGGAGACCGGCGTCGCGAGCGAACCGGTCCTCGTCGTCGGTGGGGACGGTGCGAGCGTCCTCGGTGCCACCGTCGGCCTCGGCCCGGACACCGCGTTCGTCCGCATCGCCGGGTCCAGCGGGTACCGCGCACTCAACCGCGCCCAGCCCGTCGCCGCTGAGACCGCAGCCCTCCGGATCCTGGTCGACCGCGCCGACGAGCTGTTCCCCGGGCTGCCGGTGCTCCCCGCCTCGTCGGTCGTGGTCGCGGGCGTCCGCGGGCTCGACGACGTCGAGGACGCCGCACTCGACCGTGCCGGGATCACCCGACTCGACGTCGACGCCGCCACCCCGGACGCCCTCGCCGCCGCCGTCGACGCCACCGGAGCGACCTCGGTGTTCGTGCACGTCGACCTCGACGTCCTCGACCCGTCCGAGGTCGACGGCCTGCTCGAGCCGGTGCCGTTCGGACTCGACGGCGCGGGACTGGTCGAGCGGATCCAGGCCGCGACCCGCGGCCGCCGCCTGGCCGGCGCCGCGCTCACCGGATTCGCTCCGGTCGACCCGGAGCGTGCAGTGGACGACCTCGGCGTGATCCTGCGCGTCGTCGGGGCGTTGACCAGCGCCTCCCGGGTGGCCTGAGAACCGACCCGGCGCGCCGGGCGCACCCCATGCCGGTCCGCGTACGCTCGGCCTCATGACGGACTACGACCTCATCGTGATCGGCGCCGGCGCAGTCGGCGAGAACGTGGCGGACTACGCCCACAAGCGCGGCCTGGCGGTCGCGATCGTGGAGTCCGAACTGGTCGGCGGCGAGTGCTCCTACTGGGCGTGCATGCCGTCGAAGGCACTGTTGCGCAGCGGCCACGCCCTGGCAGCGGCGAAGCGGCTCGACGGCGCGAAGCAGGCCGTCACCGGCGAGCTCGACGCCGCCCACGTGCTCGCCCGCCGCAACTCGTTCACCTCGGACTGGAAGGACGACGGTCAGGTCTCCTGGCTCGAGTCCGCCGACATCGCCCTGATCCGCGGCCACGCCCGCATCACCGGCGAGAAGACCATCGAGGTCGGCGGTGAGACGCACACCGCCCGTGCCGCCGTCGCCGTCGTGACCGGGTCGCTGCACGCGCTGCCCGACGTGCCGGGACTCGCCGAGGCGAAGCCGTGGGGCACCCGCGAGGGCACCAGCGCCCAGCAGGTGCCGGAGAGCCTGCTCGTGATCGGCGGCGGTGTCGCCGGCTCCGAGCTCGCCACCGCCTGGGCATCGCTCGGCGCGAAGGTCACCCTCGTCGCCCGGCACGGACTACTCGGCGGCATGGAGCCGTTCGCCGGCGAACTCGTCACCGATGCCCTCCGCGAGCTCGGCGTCGACGTCCGCACCGGCGTGAACCCCGTGCGGGTCGACCGCGACGAGCACGGGCTCGTCACCACCACACTCGACGACGACACCACCGTCATCACGAGCGAGGTGCTGGCCGCCACCGGCCGCACCCCGCACACCGCCGACCTCGGCCTCGAGTCCGTCGGGCTCACCGCCGGCGACTGGCTCGAGGTCGACGACACGATGCTCGTGCACGGCACCGACTGGCTGTACGCCGTCGGCGACGCCAACCACCGCGCCCTCCTCACCCACCAGGGCAAGTACCAGGCCCGCGCTGCCGGCGAGGCGATCGCCGCCCGGCACCAGGGCACGCCGCTGCACACCGAACCGTGGGGCGCACACGTCGCGACCGCCGACCACGCCGCGGTCCCCCAGGTCACGTTCACCGACCCCGAGGTCGCGAGCGTCGGCCTGACCGAGAAGGCCGCGCGCGAGCAGGGGCTGAACGTCCGTGCCGTGGAGTACGACCTCGGCGGCGTCGCGGGTTCCGCGCTGCAGGCCGACGGCTACACCGGCCGCGCCAAGATGGTCGTCGACGAGGACCGCGGGGTCGTCGTGGGCGTCACCTTCGTCGGCCAGGACGTCGCCGAGATGCTGCACGCGGCGACGATCGCCGTCGTCGGCGAGGTACCGGTCGACCGCCTCTGGCACGCGGTGCCGGCCTACCCGACGATGAACGAGATCTGGCTCCGGCTGCTCGAGACCTACGGTCGCCCGGCCTGAGCATGCGCAGACTGGCACGCCGGACGCTGCTCGACTCCCCCGTGTCGCGGGTGGGCTGGCTGTTCGCCACGGCGGTGGGTCTGGCGATCGGCGTGCCGCTGTCGACCGGCCGCGTCCGCGTGGTCGACGGGCTCGTCGTCTGCTCGGGCCTGCCGCGGTGGGTGTTCCGTCGTGGTGGCACCTGCGTCGGTTCGGTGTACCTGACCCGGGACAACGACGGGCCCCGGGTGCTGCGGCACGAGCGGGTGCACGTCGAGCAGTGGCGGCGGTACGGCATGCTCATGCCCGTGCTGTACGCCGTCGCCGGCCGAGACCCGCTCCGCAACCGCTTCGAGGTCGAGGCGGGGCTGGAGGACGGCGGCTACCGCTGACGGGTGCCCGTGCGCGGCGCTCTTCCTGCTGCGCTGCCCTGCGTTGCCCTGTGCCGTGTGCCGTGTGTGCCGATCGGTCACGACACCCCGTCGGGCTGGCGCCGAGTGGTCGCAGACCGTCGGCGGCTCCGGCCGCATCCGACTGTCTGCGACCGCTCGGCGCGGCACGCGCGGCGCGGCGTGACTTCGGTGAGGGCCGGCGGGCGACGAGACGTGACCGAACGGCGGACGGGAGGCACGGATCACGGCCGCCACGGGCCTTCCGTCCGCCGTGGTCCGGCCCACCTGCCCGGCTGAGGAGCGCTGATCGGTCGCGGCACCCCGCCGGGGCGGTGCCGAGCGGTCGCTGACCGTCGGTCGCACCGGCCGTGGCCGACGGCACGCGGCCGCTCCGCGACGCGCGCGCGTCGCGCCGCGTCTCGTCGCGGTCGGTCAGACGCCCTCCACCCCTGACGCCGAGGTTCCACGACACGCCGCGTGCCTTGCGCCGAGGTTCCACGGGCGGCCCGGATGCGGCGCGAGATGCCGAGATCTCGGAACCTCGGGGAGTCGCCTCGGCGGCACGTGGAGCGCACTCGCGACTGGACGGGTGGGTGGGGAGCGATGCGTCTCCGCCGCCGCGAGGTTCCACGACATGCCGCGTGCGTTGCGCCGAGGTTCCGCGGACGGCCCGGATGCGGCTCGAGATGCCGAGATTTCGGAACCTCGGGGCGCGGGGGCGGGCGCGCGGGTCAGGCGGCGGGACGACGGGGGACGATGAGGGGCGTGCCGGTCTCGGGGTCGGGGACGACCACGCACGGCAGGCCGAAGACGTCCTCGACGAGGTCGGCCGTCAGCACCGCGGCCGGGGGGCCGGCAGCGACGATCGACCCCTGGCGCATCGCGATGACGTGGGTGGCGTACCGCGCCGCCTGGTTCAGGTCGTGCAGCACCGCGACGACCGTCCGACCCGCGGCGTGCAGGGCGGAGGCCAGCTCGAGCACGTCGTACTGGTGGGCGATGTCGAGGAACGTCGTCGGCTCGTCGAGCAGCACGATGTCGGTCTCCTGCGCCAGGACCATCGCGATCCACACGCGCTGCCGCTGCCCGCCGGAGAGCTCGTCGACGCTCCGGTCCGCGAGCTCCACCGTCGACGTCTGCTCCAGGGCGGCCTGCACGGCACGCCGGTCGGACCCGGACGACGGGTGCAGCAGGTCCTGGTGCGGGAACCGCCCTCGGGACACGAGGTCGCGCACGGTGATGCCGTCCGGTGCGATCGGCGTCTGGGGCAGCATGCCGACCCGCCGGGCCACGGCCTTCGGGCGGTAGGAGTCGATCGGCGCCCCGTCGAGGTACACCGTGCCGGCTCGGGGCTTGAGGGTGCGCGCGAACGACTTCAGCAGCGTCGACTTGCCGCACGCGTTCGGACCGACGATGACGGTCAGTTCACCGTCGGGGACGTCCACGTCGAGCCCGTCCACCACGATGCGGTCGTCGTACGCGAGCGTCAGCCCACGCACGCCGAGCGCGGTCGTCGGGACTCCGACCACGCTGGTCGGCAGTCCGGCTGCGGCGTTCAGTTCTCGGCCTTGCCGTGCCGCCAGTACCCCATGAACGCGACCTGCTTGCGGTCGATGCCGACCCCGCGCACCAGGTGCCGGCGGAGCTCCTTGACGCAGCCGGCCTCGCCCGCGATCCAGGCGTAGACGGGGCGCGACTCCTCGGTGGCCGGCACGTCCCAGAGGACCTGCTCGTCGACGTCGACGTCCGCCAGCTCGACGACGTCCCCACAGGCGGGACCCGCGGCGACAGGTGCAGCACCGGCGACGACCGTCGACGCCCACGCGTGCACCTGGTCGGTCATGCGGACGCCGTGGGTCGCACCGTTCCGGGCGATCCAGCGGACCTCGACCCCGGCGGGCGCGCTCACGGGCAGCCGGTCGGCGTCGGTCGGCACCTCGATGAAGACGTGTCCGACGGTCGAGACGTCGAGCGCCTCGAGGATGGCGCAGATGGCCGGGGCGGCGGTCTCGTCCCCGGCGAGCAGGATGCGGTTCGCGTGCCCGGGTGCGAACTCGGCGGCACCGGTCGGCAGGTCCTCGGGCGACTCCGGCACGCGGGGTCCGACGATCCGGAGTTCGTCGCCGACCCGGCAGGACGACACCCACCGGGATGCGGGTCCGGCGTCGCCGTGTGCGACGAAGTCGATGTCGAGCTCACGGGCATCGGGCCGGAACGAGCGGACCGTGTAGGTGCGCAGCGGGTTGCGTTCCGCGTCCGGCAGCGCACGCCAGGCGGCGTACCAGTCCTCGTCCTCGGGCAGTTCGGAGAACCCCACACCGTCGAGCGGCAGGACGACCTTGATCCGCTGGTCGAGCCCGACCGAGGAGAAGTCCGCCAGGGCATCGCCCGTCAGCGTCACCCGGACGAAGTGCGGGGTGAGCGACGTGACCGCTGCCACACGGACGGAGAAGACGCGGTACCGGGTTGCCACGGATCCGAGTATGGCATGCCTTACCTAACGTCTCCAGACCCCGCAGACGGTGCGAAGATCGGTTCCGTGCCCGATGCCCCCGACGACGAATTCGCAGACCTGGCCGCCCTCGCCCGCGCGAGCGGCGTGACGGAGCCGCTCCGCGCCTCCAGGCAGGTGGTCCGCACCGATGACGGGCAGGAGACGTCCGCCATCCGGTGGGGCGACCGGGAGGCCCGGATCACCTACCTGCACGGGCTCGGCATCGACGCCCACAGCTTCGACCAGACCGCGCTCGCCGTCGGCGAGCCGGCGGTCGCCCTCGACCTGCCCGGCCACGGGCGGTCGTCGTGGCGGGACGACGCCGACTACGGGGCGTCCGTGACGGCGCCGACCGTGCTCGCGGCGCTCGACGCCCTGGAGGTCCCGCCAGGGATCGTCGTCGGGCACTCGCTCGGCGCGATCCTGTCGGCACGGCTCGCGGCCACGGCACCGGAGCGGGTGACCGGGCTCGTCCTCGTCGACATGTCACCGGACTTCGCGCAGCGGGCGGTCGACCGGATCGCCCGCGCGCTCGAAGCCGAGGAGCCGTTCGCCACCCTGGACCAGGTCGTCGACCGGGCGATCGAGGCACGCGTCGGCGATGACCGGCACGTGCTGCTGCGTGAGGCGCGCCACACCACGCGGCTCGGTGACGACGGAGCGCTCGTGCGGCGCCACCACTTCCCGCACCTGCCCGCCGGCCGCACGTCGTCGGTGGGGCGCTTCGCCGACGCCTGGCCCGATCTCGAGGCCCTGCGCGTGCCGATCCTGCTCGTCCGCGGCGACCGCGGGTACGTGTCCCCGAAGCTGCACGCCGCGTTCGCCGAGCGGCTGCCGGACGCCGAGATCGTGACGGTCACCGCACGGCACGCGGTGCAGAACCAGGCACCCCTCGAACTGGCTTCGGCGATCCGGGCATGGGCCGCACGTCACGGATTGTTGCACCGGATCGATGAACCGTCGCGGGACCGTACCGGCCCCCGGTAACCTCGTGCGAGCGCGAGCTGTGACCATCGCCCTCGCGTCCGGAAGGAACCCACACCCCATGAGTCCGCTCCTGCCTCGCCGTACCGCTCGGGCTGCGCGCACCACGCGCCTCGGACGTGCTGCCCTCGCCGCCACCGCGGTCGCCGTCGTCTCCGCCCTCGCGCTGACCGGCTGCTCCGGCTCGTCGAACGAGGACGGCGGCGCCGACGCCACCGTCCGCGTCGGCCTGGTGCTCGAACCGACCAGCCTCGACATCCGCACGCAGTCCGGTGCAGCGCTCGACCAGGTGCTCATCGACAACGTGTACCAGGGGCTCGTCGGCCGGACCGCCGACGGCGACATCCGTGACGTGCTGGCCTCCGAGCACGAGGTCTCCGACGACGGCCTGACGTACACGTTCACGCTGCGCGACGGCATCACCTTCCAGGACGGCAAGGACGTCACCGCGGCCGACGTCGTCTGGTCGCTCGAGCAGGTCAAGTCGAACGAGACCTACGTCGACTCCGCCAAGCTCGCGGGCGTCACCTCGATCACGTCCCCGTCGACCGGCGTGGTCGAGCTCAAGCTGGCGAAGCCCGACTCGGACCTGCTCTGGAACCTGACCGGCCGCTCCGGCTTGGTGCTCGAGAAGGCCGCGACGAACGACCTGTCGGACACCGCGAACGGCACCGGCCCGTACGAGGTCGCGAGCTGGAAGCAGGGCGACTCGCTCACCTTCGACCGCAACGACGACTACTGGGGCACGAAGGCGAAGGTCGCGAAGATCATCTTCCGGTACATCACCGACCCGTCGACGGCCGTCAACGCCATGGCGAACGGCGACCTCGACGTCCTCAACCCGGTCGACGGCACACTCAAGAGCCAGCTCGACGGCAACTCGGACATCGCGCTGCACTCCGGCAAGACGACCGACAAGTACACGCTCGCGTTCAACGACCAGAAGGCGCCGTTCACCGACAAGAAGGTACGCCAGGCGATCCGGCAGGCGATCGACCCGAAGGCGCTCATCAAGGCCATCGGTGGCACGGGCGTCGAGCAGGGCGGCCCGATCCCGGAGCTCGACCCCGGGTACGAGGACCTGACCGACATCGACGCGTACGACCCCGACAACGCGAAGCAGCTCCTCGCCGCCGCCGGTCAGGAGAACCTGAAGCTCACGCTGACGTACGCGAACATCTACCCGGCGACCATCGGCGACGTGCTCAAGTCGCAGCTCGCCGACGTCGGGATCACCCTGACCGTCAAGCGCGTCGACTTCGCGACCTGGCTGTCGACGGTGTTCCAGGCGCCGAAGTCGGGTGAGCGCGACTTCGACCTGTCGATGGTGGACCACGTCGAGGCCCGGGACTTCGGCAACTGGGCGAACCCCGACTACTACTTCGGGTACGACAACGCCGAGGTGCAGTCGCTGTACGCCGAGTCGATCGCGGCCACCGACGAGGACGCCAAGGTCGACGCCCTGCGGAAGGCCGCGAAGATCGTGAGCGAGGACGCCGCCGGCGAGTGGCTCTACACGGCCACCGAGATCACCGCCGTGCGCACCGGCGTGACGGGCTTCCCGGTCGACGGCGGCAACTCACGACTCGACCTGTCGAAGCTCGCCGTCAAGTGAGACGACCCGCGCCCGGAGCTCCGAGCACGTGACCCGGTTCCTGGTCGGCAGGCTGCTGCTGTTCGTCGTCGGGCTGCTCGTCGCGAGCGTCATCATCTTCGCGACCCTGCGGGTGCTCCCCGGCGACGTCGCACAGGTCGTCGCCGGCACCCAGTCGACCCCGGCGCAGGTCGAGCAGCTCCGGCAGCAGCTCGGCCTCGACCGGCCCGTCGTGGTGCAGTACCTCGACTGGATCGGCGGGGTGTTCCGCGGCGACCTCGGCCGGTCCCTGGTGACCAACGGGCAGGTCGCGCCGGAGATCGCGCAGAAGCTGGCGATCACGCTGCCGCTCGCGGGCATGTCACTCGTCACCGCGCTCGTGATCGGCGTCCCCCTCGGGGTCGTCGCCGCGGTGCTCCGCCGCCGACCGGGCGGCGCCGTCATCGGGTTCGTGGCGCAGGCCGTCGCCGCGGTCCCGGTCGTCTGGGCCGGCATGCTGCTCGTCGCGCTGTTCGCCGTCACGCTGCACTGGCTGCCGACCCAGGGCTTCCCGCTCGACGGCTGGTCCGAGCCGGGGCGGGCGTTCGCGTCGCTCGTGCTGCCCGCCCTGACCATCGGCGCGGTCGAGGGTGCCGTCATCCTGCGCTTCACCCGGTCCGCGACGCTGTCGGTGCTCGACGCCGACCACGTCCGCACCGCGGCCGCGATCGGGCTGACGCGCACGCAGGCGTTGCTCCGGCACGGGCTGCCCTCGGTCGCCCTCACCGTGCTCGCCGTGCTCGGGGTGCAGATCGCCGGGCTGCTGGTCGGAGCCGTCGTCGTCGAGCAGCTGTTCTCGCTGCCCGGGGTCGGTCGCATGCTCGTGACCGACGTCGGGCGCCGCGACGTCACCAAGGTGCAGTCCGAGCTGCTCGTGCTCACCGGGCTCGTGCTGCTGGTCGGCTTCGCCGTCGACGTCGTGCACCGCGCCCTGGACCCACGCCAACGCGAGGTGTCCGGATGATCCGCCGCCTGCTCTCCCGCCCCACCGGGGTCTTCGCCGTCGTCGTGCTCGGCCTGCTCGTGGTGCTCGCCGCGGTGTCGCTCGTGTGGACGCCGCAGGACCCGTTCCGCGCCGATCCGTTCCACCAGTGGGAGGGCCCGAGCGCCGCGCACTGGTTCGGCACCGACGCCGCCGGCCGCGACATCGCGAGCTACCTGCTCGCCGGCACCCGCACCACCGTGCTCGTCGCCGTCGGGGCCGGGGTGATCGCGAGCGTCGTCGGCATCGTCCTGACCGCGATCGGGTCGCTCACCGCACGCTGGGTGCGCGAGGGCACGGCCGTCCTGCTCGACATCCTGGTGGCGTTCCCGACCCTGCTGACCGCGATGCTGCTGACCGCGGTGTTCGGCGGGTCGCTCGGGGTCGTCATCGTGAGCGTCGGCCTGTCCTTCGGGGTGACGATCGCCCGGGTCGCCCGCGGCGAGATCCGGCGCATCGCCCGCAGCGACTACGTCACCGCCGCCCGGGCCTCCGGCGTCGGTGGTGTCGGGGTGCTGTTCCGCCACCTGGTGCCGAACGCCGCGCCGCTGTTCACCGTGCAGCTCTCGCTCGCGATGGCCACCGCGGTCCTCGCCGAGGCCGGTCTGTCGTACCTGGGCTACGGCGCCGGGTCGGATACGGCGTCGTGGGGCAACCTGCTCTCCGACCTGCAGACCTACATCGGCGTGCACCCGTGGAGCGCCACCTGGCCGGGGGCCGCGATCGCGCTGGTCGTCGCGGCGCTCTCCCTGCTCGGTGACGCGATCCGCGACGCCACCGACCCACGGCTGACGACGAACGACCGCGCAGCGGGCGGCGACCGCCGCACCGACCCGGCCCCGACCACCCCGGGGGTGACCGCATGACCGACCGCAGCCACAGCCGCAGCGACACCGGCCCCGGCGGGCTCGCGGTGGTGGGGCTCTCCGTCCGCATCGCGGGGCGGACGATCCTCGACGACGTGACGTTCACCGTGCCTCCCGGCGAGCGCGTGGGCGTGATCGGCGCATCCGGATCCGGCAAGTCCATGACCTCGCTCGCCCTGATGGGCCTGGAGCCCGCCGGCGCGACCGTCACCGGCAGCATTCGCCTGGACGGCACGGAACTCGTCGGCCTGCCCGATCGGGAGCGCGCAGAGCACCGCGGCTCCGGCATCGGCATGGTGTTCCAGGAGCCCGGCACCGCCCTCGACCCGCTGCGCCGCGTCGGCGCGCAGATCGCGGAGCCGCTGCGCCTGCACCGCGGACTCGACCGGCGGGCGGCACGCGCCGCGGCGACCACCCTGGCGGCGGACGTCGGACTGCCGGACCCGGAGTCGCTGCTGCGGCAGTACCCGCACCAGCTGTCCGGCGGGCAGCGTCAGCGGATCTGCATCGCGATGGCGATGGCCGGGCAGCCCGCGTACCTCGTCGCCGACGAGCCGACCACGGCGCTCGACGTCACGACCGAGGCACGGATCCTCGACCTCTTCGAAGGGCTGCCGGCCGGCATGGTCTTCGTCACGCACGACCTCGCCGTGCTCGCGCGGATCGCCGACACCGCCGTCGTGCTCGACGGCGGACGGGTCGTCGAGCAGGGCTCGGTCGCGTCCCTGCTCGCCGCACCGCAGCACCCCGCGACCGTCGCGCTCGTCGACGCCGCGCGCGCCACCGCCCGTCGTGCCCGTCCGTCCGGAGGCTCCGCATGACCGCCATCCTCGACGGGGTCGGGCTGCACCGCACCTACCGGCTCCCCCGCCGCGGGCCCTTCGAACCGGGCCCCGTCCGCACCGCCGTCGACGGCGTCGACCTGACGGTCGCCCCCGGCCAGCGGCTCGGGATCGTCGGCGAATCGGGGTCCGGCAAGTCCACCCTGGTGCGGCTGCTCGCCGGCCTGGAGGCACCTTCCGCCGGTTCCGTGACCGCCTCCGGTCGTCCGGTGGTGGCGTCCGGGTCCGCGGCCGCGATGCGCTGGTTCCGTCGCGAGACCGGGGTGGTGTTCCAGGACCCGTACGCGTCCCTCGACCCGCGGATGCGCGTCGGCGCGATCGTCGGCGAACCGCTGCGGGCACTGCGGATCGACGGGGACCACCGGGCGCTGGTGCGCGACGTGCTGGAACGGGTCGACCTGCCGGCAGAGGTCGTCGACCGGTACCCGCACGAGTTCTCCGGTGGGCAGCGGCAGCGCATCGCGATCGCCCGGGCCGTGGTGCACGGGCCGCGGATCCTGTTCGGCGACGAGCCGATGAGCGCCCTCGACGTGGTGGTTCGGGCACGGGTCATCGAGCTGTTCCGCTCGCTCGCCGACGACCTCGGGCTGACCCTGGTGCTGGTGTCGCACGACATCGGTGTGGTCCAGCGGCTGTGCGACATCGTCGCGGTGATGTCGGCGGGGCGCATCGTGGAGCACGGGCCGGTGTCGTTGCTCGATGCGCCGGTGCACCCGGTGACGCGGGCGCTGGTGGAGGCTGCGCCGACGCTGCCGTAGCGGCGGGCGCGGGGCGGGGCGGCACGCGATTCGCGACATCCCACGAGTCGATCGACGCGTGGCCTGTCGGAACATGCACACGCACCGGATGCACGTGCATGATGCGACGATCCACGAGGTGATCGACGCGTGGCCTGTCGGAACATGCACACGCACCCGCCTCGCTCCCCATCGCGTCGCGAGGGGTGTGCGACTCCTGTTCGACTGGGCGGGACTCCTTGCCCACTGAGCGGGACGCCGAGACGATCGACCTGCACCGATCGCTTCTCGAAGGGGAGAACGCATGAGCAAGTCGCACGACATCACCAGGCGCACGGCACTCGGACTCGGCATCGTCGCCACCGCATCGGCAGCGAGCGGGGTGCTCGGCAGCACACCGGCGAGCGCCCACGGCCGCGCCCACCCCGGCACAGGCCCCGCCGGCCCCGGCCACCCCGGTCGCCCGCACCTCGCCGCAGCGGTCGAGCGGGAGTTCGCCGCCGACACCACCACGGTCCTGCGGAACCCGCTGAACGGCTGGGCGCTGTACGGCTCGTCGGCACCGCCCGCGAACTACTGGACGCAGTACGACGACGTCCCGCTGCCCGACGGCACCACGGTCACGGTGTCCGACCACGCCTCGGTCATGTACATGCGGGTCTCGTGGACGATCCTCGAGCCGTCCGAGGGCGTGTACGGCTGGGACACGAACGCGGCGTTCGCGGGCATCCTCGCCGAGGCCCGTCGCCGTGGGTTGCGGCTGGCCTTCCGCGTCGTGGTGGACAGTCGCGACAAGTCGTCGGACTTCACGCCCGCGTGGGTGCGTGCCGCCGGGGCCGCCGGGTACGAGACGCAGACCGGCAGCAAGACGGTGTGGAGTCCGTACCCGGACGACCCGGTGTTCCAGGCGAAGTACGCCGCGTTCGTCGCGGCCTTCGGCGAGCAGTACGACGACCCGGCCACGACGGACTTCATCGACGGGTACGGGCTCGGCAAGTGGGGTGAGGGCCACTCGATGCTGTACCAGGACGCGGCGAACCGCGAGCCGGTGTTCGACTGGATCATCGACCTGTACCAGGAGCACTTCACCCGGGTGCCGCTGGCGTTGAACTACCACCGGATGATCGGGGGCCCGAAGGACTGGGGCACCCCGGACCCCGAGAGCGAGCGGATGCTCGACGGTGCGTACGAGAAGGGCTACGTCCTGCGCCACGACGCCTTCGGCATGACCACGTACTACGCGGACTGGGAGAAGTCGATGGCCGCGAAGTGGCGGTACAAACGGCCGATCATCATGGAGGGTGGGTGGGTCACCGCCCAGCACGACGTCACGCAGGACCCGCGCGGGTACGTGACGACCGCCGACGTCCGTCAGGGCGAGTTCGACGACTCGGTCGAGGCGCACGTGAACATGATGGACCTGCGGAACGGCGAGGCCCTGTCGTGGTTCGCGGCGCAGACCTTCCCGTTGACGCAGCGGTTCGACGCCGAGGGCGGCTACCGCCTGCACCCGTCGCGCGTGGTCGTGCCCGGTTCGGCGTCCGCCGGCGCGACGGTGGACGTCACGCACGAGTGGACGAACACCGGGTGGGGCTACCTGCCCGACAACCTGCCGGTGTGGAACGGCAAGTACAAGGCGGCGGTCTCGTTGCTCCGTGCGGACGGCAGCGTGGCGGGGACGTTCGTGGACAGCGCGTCCGACCCGTCGACGTGGTTGAAGGGCTCCCCGACGTCGTACGCGTTCCGTCCGTCGCTGGCCGGTGTCGCGGCGGGTGCGTACCGGTGGGGCATCGCGATCGTCGACACCACCGCCGGCAACGCCCCCGGCATCGAGCTCGGTGCGCAGGGCGCGCAGCAGGCGGGCTGGCTGGTCGTCGGCGACGTCACCATCGCCTGAGACGCGACTGCCTGGAGGCCCGGTGCCGGTCCACGAGACCGGTACCGGGCCTCCAGTCGGTCGCCCCCACCCCGTCCCGTCAGCGCGCGAGGAACGTCACGGCGCGCGTCAGGAACGCGCGGTGCTCCGGCGACGCGAACGACGCGGCGGAGTGGCCGAGCGCGTCGTAGACGGTGGTGCCGCCGCCGGGTCGTTCGTGCACCCAGGCGAGCGGGTGCCGCTCCCCCTCGTGCTCGTGGTCGAGCAGGACCCGCACCGATGGCGAGACCCGCAGGTGCGTGTAGCGCTCGTCCTCCAGGGTGAAGTCCGTCAGGCCGGCGGTGATCGGGTGCGCGTCGTCGACCACGCGGACGGCCGCGGGCCCGAACGGCGGGTGCATCGTCGTGCCGCGCTCCCACACCCCGCCGAGGGCACGTTCCCAGTGCGGGTCGTCGGCGAACGACGTCGCGGCGACGTGCAGCACGAGCAGGGGCACGTCGCTCGCGAGCAGGCGGTGGAAGCCGGCCCGGGCGTCGGTGAGCGGGACAGGGCGGTCGTCCCGGGGCAACCCGACGTCGACGACGACGAGCGACGGCAGGGGTCCGGTCGCGAGGGCTGCAAGGGCGGTGTCGACGTCCTCCGGTTGCTCGAGGGCGACGCCGGCCGACGCAGCGAGCGCCGTGACCGCGGCGTTCGTCTCGGCGAAGGGGTGCCACGGGTCGGTCCAGCGTCCGGAGCCGCCGAGCAGGACCGCGCTCACGGTGTCGCCCGGGTCACGGTGAGCGCGTGCTCGCCGTCGGTGGACGCCTGCCGCGCGACGAACCGCACACGGTGCACCGCCGGGCCCCAGACCCGCTCGAGCTTCGCGTCGTCGACGTCCCGCCGCTCGACGTGCACCGCGAACCGATCGGTGTCGACGGACAGGTGGGCGGGGCCGACGCGCAGCCCGCCGTCGACGGGCACGGGTTCGTCGCGGGTCACGAGCACCAGGGTCATCGTGCCGGGCTCCGCGAACGTCCAGGTGTCGCGGATGACCACGCGTTCGGCGGCGCGGCCACGGGGCACCGCCCGGTCGAGCGTCGCGGTGCGGTGGAGCGATCGCAGTCCGCCGGTCGCCGGGTACGCGGCGGTCAGGTCGGCGGACCACGACGCGACGTCGCCGTCGTCCTCGAACACGGTGCCGGTCGCGCGGAACGCGGCACCCTCGTGCTGTTCGACGCCGTTCGGCAGCGGGACGGTGTGCCAGGCACTCCGCATCGTCCAGATGCCGTAGCGGTGCTCCGGCATGAACGTCTCGCGGCGGTACACGCCCACCCCGACGTCGATGAGCACCGGTTCGCCGTCGAGCGAGACGATCACCCCGCCGGCGTCGTTGTGGTTGTGGCTGACGTCGTTGTGCCCGCCCTTCACCGCGAGGACGAACCCGTCGGTCGCGCCGTCGTGGGCGCGGGCGACGGCGACCTCGGTGCCGGGCAGCCACAGCGACGCGGGCATCCCGGGCTCGGCCGGCCCGTCGGTCCACGAGGGGTCCCGCAGTTCGGCGAGCGTCCGACGGAACAGCGCGGCGAGCTGTCCGTCGAACCGCAACGCGTGCTGCCGGCCCATCCACCGGGCGTGCCGCACGACCCGGTCGTCGTCGACGCGCTCCCCGAAGCGGGCGAGCAGGTTCCAGTTCGCGTTCTCGGCCAGCGCCGGGGAGCCGTCGGAGTGGTTGACCTGCGTCGCGGCGCCGATCTGCATGCCCATCGGGAACCGGGCCATGGCGGCGACCGGCTCGACCGAGAAGCCGTCGAACGCGCCGCCGGTGAGGTCCTCGACCAGGTCCAGGGCCTCGAACAGGGTCGCGCCGGCCCACCACCAGTACGTGGCACCCTCGTCGCAGCTGCCGTCGGCGTCGTAGCCGGCGCGGAACCGGTCGAGGATCACGAGCGCACGGTCGATCGTCGCGGCGAGGCGATCGCGGTCGGGCTCGACCACGGCGGCGCACACGAGCACGTTCGACACGATCCACGGCGCCCAGTTGTTCGGCGGCCCGTCGACCCCGTGCCAGGAGTACACCTCCTGCTCCCACGGGTCGAGCACGCGGCGGCGGATCTCGTGGTGGACGTGCGCGCGGATGCCGGGGCGGTCCTGCTCGAGGCGCTCCCCCGCGATCGCGTCGATCGCCGCGAGCATGCCGCCGACGTAGGCGTCCGACAGGTCGAGCACGTCCCGACCGGGCACGGGCAGGAACGGCCGGCTGCCGTCCTCGGGCAGCGCGTAGTGCGACGGCAGGCACCAGGCGCGCAGCTCCAGGATCCGCCAGACCTGGTCGCCGAGCACGTCCGCCCACTCGGCGTCGCCGGTCACGCCGAGTGCCAGGGCCGCGGTCGCGGCGGACTCGAGCAGGTTCCGCTGGGCCCGCTCGTACGGCTGGCGGTTCCCGTCGCGACTGTACGTCGCCCACAGGGCGAGGGTCGGGAAGGTGACCGCCGCGGCGGCGCGACGGTCGTGCGCGACCGCGAGCAGGGCCTCCCGGTCGGCGTCCGCGACGTGCGCCCACGCCGGGCGGTCGCTGACGGGAGGCGCGGGTCGCCACGTGCGCGGACGGAGCGCCGCGCGTGCTGCCGGGGTGAACCGGTCGGTGAAGGACGGGGCGTCGACGGTGACGGTCATGGGGTGGGTCTCCGGGTGGTGACGATGGTGGACGGGTGGTGGCGGCTGGTGGGTGGCAGCTGGTGGCGGCGGTTGGTGGCGGGCCTCAGGCCTGGACGGCGAAGCCGTCGGGGACGATGGGGTCGGTGAACGCGCCGGTGGCCGCGAACGCGATGGTCTCGCGCACCGCGTTGTCGGCGAGCCGACGCAGCTCGTTGCCCAGGGACCCGGCGATGTGCGGCGTGATGAAGGTGTTCGGCGTCGACCGCAGTCGGGCGTCCGGTGGCAGGCGTTCCGGCTCGGTGACGTCGAGGACGGCGGCCAGGTCGCCGCGGTCCAGGCGGTCGGCGAGGGCGTCCTGGTCGACGATCGCCCCGCGCGCGGTGTTCACGAGCGTGGTGCCCGGCCGCATCCGCCCGATCACGGCACGGTCGACGAGCCCCCGCGTCGACGGCAGCAGCGGCGCGTGCAGGGTGACGACGTCGCTCGACGCGGCGAGGGTGCCGAGGTCGACGGCGGTGACGCCGAGCAGCGCGGCCTCGGCGTCGTCCAGGTACGGGTCGCTCACGAGCACGCGGACGTCGTAGTCGCGGAGCCGTTCGATGACGGCCCGCCCGACACGCGAGGCGCCGACGACACCGACGGTCACGCCGTGCATGCCGACGACCGGCCACGAGCCCTCGACGTCGACCGGGGCTTCGTCCGAACGCAGTGCGGCTGCGCTGGCGAAGGCCCGCTTGGCGGCGAGCACGATCACCGCGACCGTGAACTCGGCGACCGGGACGGCGTTCGCGGCGGCGCTCGACGCCACGGCGATCCGTCGCGCCCACACGTCGGTGTCGACGACGGGCTTGACCGACCCGGCGGAGTGCACGACAGCGCGGAGCCGCGGCATCCGGTCCAGACGGTCCGCGGACAGCACGGGGCTGCCCCACCCGGTGACGAGCACCTCGGCGTCGGCGAGCAGCGGGAGGTCGCACGGGTCGTCCGGGTCGAGCGGACGGTCGGCGACCAGCCGGACGGCCTCGGAGGCGTGCAGGGCGGCGAGGTCGCCGGGGTCGAACACCCGGGTGAAGGTCGCCTCGGGCATCACGAAGGCGACGGGGACGGGCGAGCGGTGCGCGTGGCCGCGTGGGGCGGGGGGCACAGGCACCGCCGGGGGCGCGGGCTGCGCTCGGGGCGCGGGCTGCGCTCGGGGCGTGACGGGGCGTGACGTCATCGTCGGACGGTTCCTCTCCGGGGGTACGGCGTCCCCATGCCAGCGTTCGGCGGTGTGCGGAGTCAAGCCGCGGGGCGCAAACGCTCACGAAGTGAACACGACGGGCGCGCGGATCGCGCGGATCGCACGGATCGCGCGTCGGCCGCTCACCGACCGGGGACGACCGCCGCGGTCGACGCCCGCACGCTCAACGTCGGCGCCAGGGTCATGTGCCGACGGGCGAAGCCGACCTGCGCCGTCGCCGAGATGCGCTCGAAGCACATCGTGGCCGCGAACCGGCCGACGTCGTTCTTCGGGGGCGCGACCGCGGTGAGCGGCACCCCGGCGAGCGCCGCGACCTCGTCGTCGTAGGCGACCACGGACAGGTCGTCCGGGATCGAGAGGCCCATCTCGGTGACGGTCTCGACGAACTCGACGGCGTACTGGTCGGAGTGCACGAAGACTGCGGTGGTGCCGGTGGCGAAGCAGCGCTCGATGAAGGCCCGGGTCGTGGCACCCACACCCTGGTCGTCCGGGATGACCTGGACCGGGGCGTCGGGGTCGAGGCCGAGTTGCCGGACGGCGCGGTCGTACCCGGTGCGGAGCTGCGGGGTGGTCGGGGTGTCGAACACGGCCATGCCGATGCGGCGGTGCCCGAGTTCGGCGAGGTGGCGGACCGCGATGCCGGCGCCGGACTCGTGGTCGCTGCGGACGGACTCGAGCGCGGAGCCGACGGGGGCCTCGACCACGGAGCGTTCGACCACGACGACGGGCATCGGTGCGTGGTCGAGGAGCTCGAGGGTGGTGAAGGCGTCGGCGACGGTGGTGGTGACGAGCAGTCCGTCGACGCCGGCGGCGATGAGGCGTTCGACCTGCTGGCGTTCGCGGGCGGGCTCGTAGCGGGAGACGCCGAGCACGACGCGGCCGCCCAGGGCCTCGGTGCGTTCGGCGACGCCGGCGACGATCTTCGGGAAGTAGTAGCCGGGGTCGGGGACGACGAGCCCGAGGGTGAAGAGCGCGCCGCTGCCGTCGGTGGTGTCCCGGTCGGGTCGGGGTGCGGGTCGGTGCGGTGCGCCGGCGGTGGGCAGGGTCTCGACGGAGACGGCGCCGCCGTGCACGCGCCGGAGCACGCCGCGGTCGGCGAGTTCGGACAGGTCGCGGCGGACCGTCATGGCCGAGATCCCCTCGCGCTCGGCGAAGTCCGAGGCGGACAGGGTCCCGTGCACGCGGAGCTCGGCGAGGATCCGTTCGTGGCGTCTGGTCGGGTGCATCGTCGCTCCCAGTGTTCGATTCGTGTGCGGGTGAATACCGCGGCTTGACCGTCATCATACGGACGCCACAGGATGACGAAACCCCCAGCCACGTGAGCAAAGGAGCCACATGAGCGCGACGCTGGTCGATCCGACCACCGAGCCCCGGACCACCCGGTCCGGCGGCGCCCCGGCCCCGCGGAAGGTCCCGTTCCTCGCTCGGCTGCGGCGCGACTACCCGCTGCTGCTCATGGTGGCGCCGGCGGTGGTCCTGCTGCTGCTGTTCGTGTACGTGCCGATGATCGGCAACGTCATCGCGTTCATGGACTACCAGCCGTACATCCCGATCGCCCAGAGCCCGTGGGTCGGGTTCACGAACTTCCAGCTGATGTTCGCCGACCCGGAGTTCTGGCGGGCGACGGTGAACACGCTGGAGATCACGTTCCTGCAGCTCATCCTGTTCTTCCCGGTGCCGATCGCGCTGGCCATCCTCATCCACTCGCTGGTGTGGCCGTGGCTCCGGGCGACCGTGCAGTCGGTGCTCTACCTGCCGCACTTCCTGTCGTGGGTGATCGTCGTGGGGTTCTTCCAGCAGTCGCTCGGGTCCGGCGGTGTGGTCAACCACACGCTGCGGCAGCTCGACATGGGGACCATCGGGATCATGAGCGACCCGGAGACGTTCAAGCTGCTGCTGACGTCACAAGTGATCTGGAAGGACGCCGGCTGGGGCACGATCATCTTCCTGGCAGCGCTCGCGGCGATCGACGACAACCTGTACGAGGCGGCGGCGATCGACGGGTCGGGAGCGTGGAGCCGGTTCTGGCACGTCACGCTGCCGGGCATCCGTCCCATCATCGTGCTCCTGCTGATCCTGCGGCTCGGCGAGGCCCTGTCCGTCGGGTTCGAGCAGATCATCCTGCAACGGAACGCCGTGGGGGCCGATGCCGCCGAGGTCCTCGACACCTACGTCTACTACCACGGCGTCGTCGACGGGAACTGGTCCACGGGCATCGCGGTCGGTCTGGTCAAGGGCCTGGTCGGGTTCGTCCTCATCATGGCGGCGAACAAGGCCGCCCACATGCTCGGTGAGCAGGGAGTGTATTCACGGTCATGAGCACCATCGCCCGTCCGGTCTGGGCCGGAAAACCCACACCCGTCGTCCTCGCACTCAAGGCCGTCGCGATCGTCCTGATCCTCGCCGTCGTGCTGTTCCCGTTCCTCATCGTCTTCTCGACGAGCGTGTCGAGCCAGGCGGACGTCACCGCTGCCGGTGGCTACGTCGTGTGGCCGCGGTCGTTCGACCTGTCCGCGTACGTGCAGATCCTGTCCGGCGGGGTCGTCACCCGCGCCGTGGTGGTCACGTTGCTCGTCACGGTCGTGGGCACCGTCATCAGCCTGGCGTCGACGGTGCTCGCCGCGTGGGCGCTCAGCCGACAGGGCTCGCTGTTCCAGCGGCCGCTGCTGACCTTCGTGCTCATCACGTTCCTGTTCGCGCCGGGGATGATCCCGCTGTACCTGATGGTGAAGCAGCTCGGACTCCTCGACAACTACTGGGCGCTGATCCTGCCGAGCGCGTTCAGCGTGTTCAACATGGTGGTCGTCCGCGGCTTCATGATGAGCATCCCGCAGGAGCTCATCGACAGCGCGAAGATCGACGGCGCCGGCGAGTTCCGCATCCTGTGGCAGCTCGTCCTGCCGCTGTCCCGCGCGGTGATCGCCGTCGTCGGCCTGTTCTACGCCGTCGGCTACTGGAACGCGTTCTTCAACGCGCTGCTCTACCTGTCGGACTCGACGAAGTGGACGCTGCAGCTGGTGCTGCGCACCTACGTCCTGCAGGGCTCCAGCCTGGTGTCCGGCGCCGGGTCCGACGCCTCGATGCAGCCGCCGGCGGAGTCGATCCAGATGGCCGTCGTGATGATCGCGATCATCCCCATCCTCGCCGCCTACCCCCTGGTGCAGCGCCACCTCACCAAGGGCGTCCTGACGGGCGCCGTCAAGGGCTGACACGGCCCCACCACCCCACTGCCACCCGACGCTTCAAGGGAGAAGCCATGACCGACACCACGACCGGCGGCCTCAGCCGCCGGACCCTCATCTCCGGCGCCGCCTTCGGCCTCGTCGCCCTCGGCGCTGCCGGCAGCCTGACCGGGTGCTCCACCGGCGGCAACGCCGCGACCATCTCGGACCAGGTGGCCGCGCTGCCGACCTACGTCCCCATCACCAAGGGGCCGAAGCCCGACCTGCCCGGCAACGGCGTCGTCCAGCCCGTGTACTACTCGTACCCGCAGGACAGCGAGCTCTTCACCTCGGTCACCGGCAAGGTCGGCAACGGCGAGAAGACCACCGGGTTCGTCGTGACCTACGCGGCGCCGCCGCCGGCGCAGAACTCGTTCCTCGACTACGTCGGGGGCCTGACGGACACCGAGTACGACCTGACGTTCGTGCCCGGCGACTCGTTCGCCGCGAAGTTCGCGACGATGACCGCCGGCAACGACATCCCGGGCATCGTCGAGTTCCTGACGTTCGCGATGCCGCCCCGGTTCCCGCAGCTGCTCGACGCGAAGTTCGCGGACCTGTCGGAGCACCTCTCCGGCGACGCCGTCAAGGACTACCCGAACTTGGCGAACATCCCCACCGCGTCGTGGCGGAGCGCCCGCATCAACGGGAAGATCTACGGCGTCCCCGAGCACCGGCCGCCGTTCGGGTCGGTGATGATCTGCCGCCCCGACCTCATCGAGCAGCTGACGGGCGCAGCACCGGCCCCGAAGGACAAGGACGAGTTCACCGAGCTGTGCACGGCCGTCACCGACGCCAAGGCCGGCCGGTACGCGATCGCCGGCCAGGGCGGGGCGAGCGGCGTCGACTGGGCGTACGACTTCATCGGCGCCACCTTCGGCGTGCCGAACCAGTGGGCGATGTCGAAGGGCGGCGAACTCACCCACAAGAACGAGACCGACGCGTGGCTCGAGACCCTCGGCTACGTCAAGAAGCTCTGGAACCTCGGCGTCTTCCACCCGGACACCCCGAGCCTCGAGAGCGCGAAGGCGAAGACGTACATCAACAACGGCACCGTGCTCATGCACCTCGACGGCATCTCCGCACTGCTCGACGTGTCCATGCCGAAGGGGATCGTCACGGGTGGCATCGTGCCCTTCGGAGCGACGGGCGGCCCCGGTGCGAACTACCAGGGCACGTCGAGCTTCTCGTTCGCCGCCCTGAAGAAGACGACGCCCGAACGCATCAGGGCCCAGCTCCGGCTCATCGACTACCTCTCCGCACCGTTCGGGTCGAAGGAGGCGTTCACGCTGACCCACGGCGAGAAGGGCGTCCACCACACCGGCAGCGGCCCGGACGCGACGCTGACGAAGGCCGGCGAGCAGACCATCAACGCGAGCGCGCTGTACCGACTCGGCGCCGGCCCGCAGGTGCTGAACACCGCGGTCCGCATCGACGAGCAGCTGCGGCAATCGCACCAGTACCAGACCAAGACGCAGGACATGCTCGTGAAGAACCCGGTGGACGGCTTCTACTCCCCCTCGGCCGCGGCGACGGCGTCGGCGAGCACCGCGTTCAACAGCGTGTGCAACGACTACGTGCTCGGGCGGACGAACCTGGCGAAGGTGAAGGCCGCGCGGGCGACGTGGGTGTCGGCCGCCGGGGACAAGATGCGCCGCGAGTACTCCGAGGCGATCGAGAAGCAGAGCTAGCCCGGGCGGCGGCGGGTCTGGCCGACTCGGATCGACATCATCGAAGTCGTACGACGACGATGATGTCGTTCCGCATCGATCTCCCCCACGCGGTCAGGCGGTCCAGGCAGCCGGGTGCCGCCGCTGCCAGCGCAGCCGCCGCTCGAGCTGGGCCCCGATCGCGAGCAGCACCCGCTCGCCCCCGGGACGCCCGATCAACTGGACGCCCATCGGCAGGCCGCCGCCGTCCGGGTGGTCGTCGGCGGTGACCCCGACGGGCAGGGTGATCGCGGGGAGCCCGGCCACGTTCGCCATCGAGGTCCACGGCGAGTACGCGCACTGGCGGCGGAAGTCCTCGTCCGGGTCGTCGCCGTACCAGCCGAGCGGCCGCGGGGTCAGTGCGAGGGTCGGTGACAGGACGGCGTCGAACCGGTCGAACGCACCGATCAGCGTCGCCGAGAACGTGTCGAGCACGGTCATCGCGTCGAGCACCTGCGTGCCGGTGAGCCGCTGTCCCCGCTCCACGAGCCACGCCACCAGCGGCGTGAGCGCCGTCAGGTCGATGCCGGGGACCATCGGCAGCCGCGCCGCGGAGCTCTCCCACGCCACCCGGAACGCGTTGGCGTACAGCGCCCGCGGCATCTGCACGTCCTCGACGCCGTGCCCCAGTTCGCCGAGCACCCGCACAGCGGTCTCGACGGCAGCGCGCGCCGCGGGGTCGACCACGACGTCGACGGTGTCGTCCCACGGTGAGCCGTCGAGCAGCCCGACGACGAAGCGTCCCTCACCGCGGACGGCCGCCGCGGTGAACGGACCGTCACCGCGGGACGGTGTGACCAGGGCGTACGGCGACGGTTCCGGCAGGCCGGTCGGCGCGACGAGGGCGTCGAGCAGCATCCCTGCGTCCGCGACGGACCGGGCCAGCGGCCCGGCGACGGAGAGCCCGCCGACACCGGAGCGACCGGGCATCGACGGCACCCGCCCGCGGCTCGGCTTCAGGCCGACGAGTCCGGTCGCCGCGGCCGGGATCCGGACCGATCCCCCGCCGTCGGACCCGACGGCCGCGGGCAGCAGCCCGGCCGCCACGGCGACCGCCGCCCCGCTCGACGACCCCCCGGGCGCGCGGGTCGTGTCGTACGGGTTCCGCGTCACGCCGAACCGCGTCTCCGACGACGAGGACATCCCGAACTCCGGCGACGCCGTCTTGCCGAGGCTCACCGTGCCGGCGGCGTCGAGCGCCGCGACGAGCGGGTGGTCGGCCCCGGCAGGGCGCTCCGGCAGACTCGCGGTGCCGGAGCGCGTGGGGACCCCGGCGCGGTCGTACAGGTCCTTGTCGGCGGACGGGAGGCCCCACAACGGTCTGGACGTCGGCACCAGGTGCCCGAGACGGTCGGCTCTCGTGCGCGCGGCGTCCGCCGTGACCGTCACGAACGCACCGAGGGCCGGGTCGAGGCGCTCGATGCGGGCGAGGTAGTGCTCCGTCACCTCGAGCGCGGTCGCCTCCCCCCGGCGGATCCAGTCCCAGAGTTCCTGCGCGGCGAGGTGGTGGAGTTCGAACACGGTTCTCGAGCCTAGGCGGCGACGGTGCCGGTCGTGCGTCAGTGCTGGTCGTACGTCAGTGCTGGTCGTACGTCAGTGCTGGTCGTACGCGTAGAAGCCGCGGCCGGTCTTCACGCCCAGGTGCCCCGCGTCGACGTACTGCCGGAGCAGCTGCCGCGGGCCCTCGGGCAGGTGCGGGTCCTCCGCCGCGTAGTGCTCCTCGATGTCCAGGACCACGTCGAGCCCCACCTGGTCCATCATCCGGAACGGCCCCGCGGGCGAACCGGTGTTCACCGCGAACATGGCGTCGACGTCCTCCGGCGTGGAGACCCCGTCGGCCACGACCGCCAGGGACTCGCGCTTGATGGCCGCCCAGATGCGGTTGAAGATGAACCCGGTCGACTCCTTGCGGGCGACGAACGGCCGGACGCCGTAGGTCGGCAGGACCTCGAGCAGCAGGTCGATGACCGCGGGGTCGGTCTCCCCGTCGCTCATCAGGTCGACGGCGTTCTGCGCCGGCGGCATGGAGAAGTGCATGTTCAGCACGCGCTCGGGGTGCTCGACCTCGTCGATCACGAGTCGGCTCGCGTACGACGACGAGTTGCTCGCCAGGATCGTGTCCGCCCCGACGGCGCGGTCGAGCTGCCCGAACACCGTCGTCTTGAGGTCGAGGCGCTCCGGGATCGCCTCGACGACGAGCCACGAACCGGCGACGGCCTCGTCCAGGTCGTCGAACGCGCGGACGGTGCCGACCGCGCCCCCGTCCCGCGCCGCGGCGAGCGCCGGGAGCTCGCGCTCGACGTACTCGACGGCGGCCGTGCGGACCGGCTCGGCGAGGTCGTACACGCGGGACTCGCCGCCGGCGCTGGCGAACACCAGGGCGATGCGACGACCGAGGGTCCCACCGCCGATCACGGTGACGGGTCGGTTGCGGATGTCGGTCGGCAGGGAGAAGCCCATGGTGTCCTTCGTTCTCGGGTGTACGTTCGATACACAACGTACTCAGTACGGAACGTATCGCAACTCGACAAGGAGTTCCCATGCAGGCCTCGGACGTCCTCCGCCACGCCACCACCCCCCTCACCGGGCCGGTCTACCCGCTGCGCCCGACGCGCTTCACCGATCGCGAGTACTTCAACGTCGTGTACCGGACCGACCCCGACGCCCTCCGCGCCGTCGTGCCGGAGCCGCTGCAGGTCGACACGCCGCTGGTCCGGTTCGAGGTCATGAAGATGGGTGACGTCGACGGCTACGGCCCCTACGTCGAGTCCGGTCAGGCGATCCAGGTCACCCACGACGGCGAGGTCGGCGAGTACCTGCACGCCATGTACCTCGACAACTCCGCGGCGACGCTCGCCGGTCGCGAACTGAGCGCCTACCCGAAGGTGCTCGGGACCCCGGGGTTGCGCGTCGACCAGGGCGCCCTCGTCGGCACGCTCGACCGCGGTGCCGAGCGCGTGGCGACGGCGACCATGGCGTACCAGTGGGAACCGATGGACCCGGTCGAGGCCGCGGCGCAGATCACGGTGCCGACCTGGATGGTGAAGCTCGTCCCCGACGTGACGACCCTGGGGCTGCGCGCCGCCGACCTCGTGCGGACCGAGATCACCGACATCGTCGTGAAGGGGGCCTGGACCGGGCCCGCCCGCCTGCAGCTGTTCGAGCACGCCCTCGCGCCGATGGCCGACCTGCCGATGCTCGAGGTCATCAGCGCCTCGCACGTCCTGACCGACCTGACGCTCGCGCCGGTGCGGTCCGTGCACGACTACCTGGCCGACCCGCGCCGGTCGGACGACGCCTCCTAGGATGAGCCGATGTCCCCACGAGTGAGCGACGACACCGCCGCACCCGCCCGCCCCACCCGGCGGCGCAGCAGCACCCGCGCGGAGCTCGTCCGCGCGGCCGAGGCGCTGTTCGACGAGACCGGCTCGGCCTCGGCCAGCGTCGAGGCGATCGTCGCGCGTGCGGGGTTCACGCGCGGCGCCTTCTACTCGAACTTCGCGACGACCGACGAGCTCTTCTTCGCGGTGTACGAAGCGCAGGAGGCCGTGGTCGTCGAGCGGCTCGAGGACGGCTTCCGGGCCGCGCTCGGCACGACCGACCCGCAGTCCGTCGACGCGATCGTCTCCGGGGTCCTCGGCGGCCTGCCCCCCGAGGGCAAGTGGTACGCGATCCGCTCGGTCCTGCTGTCCCGGGCGCGACACGAACCCGAGCTCCGGGCACTGCTCCGAGCGCACACCGACGCCTTCCACGCGGCACTCGAACCGCTGCTCGTCGAGTCGGTCACGGCACAGGGCCGGCGACTGACCGTCGCCCCGGACGTCTTCACCCGGGCGGTCGTCGCCGCGCACGTCGGCGCGGTCAGCCAGACGGTGCTCTACGACGACGCCGCGACCATCCGCGTCGCCGCGGTGCGGGGCGCACTCCTCGGACTCAGCGAGCCGGCGCGCGAGCCCGACGGTGCCGACGACACCGATGACACAGGAGGTACAGCGTGATCGTCCCCGAAGCCGCGGTCCCGCTGTTCCTGCGGGCCACGCACGCGAACGCGCCGTTCGTCACCGAAGCGGGAGCGCACCGAGCCGTCCGCCGACAGGCCCTCCGCCCCGAGCCGTTCGGACCACCGAAGCGCCTCCGGCCCGACGTGCGCGTCGACGTCCACCGGCAGGGTGGCACCCCCCTGTACACCGTGACCCCGAGCCGACAGCCGCCGCTCCGTGACCTCGTGTACGTGCACGGCGGCGGGTGGGTCCACGAGATCGCCCCGCAGCACTGGGCGCTCATCGCCCAGCTCGCCGCCGAGGCGCGCGCCACCGTGACCGTGCCGATCTACCGACTCCTGCCGGACGGCAACGCTCGGCAGGCGCACGACCTGGTCCTCGACGTCGCACGCCGCGTGATCGACCGGCGCGGACGGGTGCAGCTCGCCGGCGACTCCGCCGGTGGGCAGATCGCGCTGTCGGCCGCCCAGACCCTGCGCGACCAGGGCGTCCGGTCGCTCCGGACCGTCCTGGTGTCACCGGCGCTCGACCTCGGCTTCTCGAACCCGCGCATCCCCCAGGTGCAACCGAGCGACCCGTGGCTCGGTCGCGACGGGGGCCGTGTCCTCGGTCACCTGTGGGCCGACGGCCTGTCGATCGACGACCCGGTCGTCAGTCCCCTGGCCGGATCGTTCCACGGCCTCGGCCCGATGCTCGTCCACACCGGGACCCACGACGTGCTGAACCCCGACGCGCACCTGCTCGTCGAGGCCGCCCGGGCCGCGGGCGTGGACGTCACGCTGCGCGAGCGCCCCGGCGCCCTGCACGTGTTCCCCCTGCTGCCGACGCGCAGCGGACGAGCAGCACGGCAGGAGATCGTCAGGGCCGTCCGCGGCGCCTGACCGTCAGCGCAGGACCCGGCCGGCGCGTGCCCGTGACGGCCACGGCGGCGGACCGCCGGCCGTCCTGCGCGAGGAGGGGCGGGCCTCCCGGTCGGACAGTCAGACGCCCAGGTGGGCGGCGAGCACGTCGCGGACGCTCGTCCAGTCGTGCGGACCGTAGCGGTCGTCGTCGACGTGGTGGAGCTCCGCCTCGCCGCTGAACATGCTCACGAAGTACTGCATGCCCTGCCAGGCCGGGAACGGTTCGGCGTCGTCCTTCGACAGCCGACGGCCGATCCGTGCCATCGCCGACAGCGTGCCGGTCGTCCCCGCCCACTGCAGCCGGAACGGGGTGCCGGTCAGTCGGGACATCGTGTCGGCGATCGACCGTGCCGTCACGCGGTCACCGGCGACCTCGACCACACGGGGTGCGTCCGCGTCGACTGCGACGAGCGCCGTCACGCGCGCGACGTCGTCCTTCGTGGTGAAGTCGAGGACCTGGTCGGCCGACGACCAGTAGAGCACCCGCTGGCGGTCGAACAGGATCAGCGGCGCCTGACCGGTGAGCATGTCCGTGAACGCCCCGTTCAGCACCGAGGTCGCACGGATCGGCGCGGCGTCGAGGGCGGCGGCGAACTCGCGGCGGAGCTCGAAGTTCCGGTTCGAGCCGGGCGTGATCGAGCGGTAGTCGGCGGCGTAGTCCGAGGGGATGAACCGCGGGACGCCGGCCTGGACCGCGGCGTCGAGCAGGGCGCGCTGGGCGTCCACGATCACCGCGCGGGTACCGCTGACCGTGGACACGACGACGTCGACGCCGGCGAGCGCCGTGACCAGCGCCGGTGCGTCCGTGTAGTCCGCGGTGACGACGTCGACGCGGTCGTCGTCGGCGAACTGCCGCTGGGCGCCGGTGCTGGACCGGCGGGTGAGGACGCGGACGCGGGTGTCGTGCTGCAGGAGCTCGCGGACGATGCGTCCGCCGAGGTCTCCGGTGGCGCCGGCGACGAGGACGGTGGTGGTCATGGCCGCCACGCTACGGGTGCGCGGGTGCGGCGGGCACAGGTGCGCTGGCGGCGGCGCCGGTGCGCTGGCGCCGGGTTCTGTGGCCCTATCCTGCGGAGGTGGACACGACTCTCCCCTCCGGCACGACGAAGCGCCGGATCGAGCTCCGGCTCGCTCGCCCCCTGCTCACCTGGTTCGCCCGCCCGACCGTCACGATCGATGGAGTCGGCCACCCGGCGCAGTGGGGCACGGGCACGTGGGCGGTCGCCGACGACGGCCGGACCGTGATCGGGGTGTACCTGTTCAACCGGGCATGGCGCTTCGGCGCGGCGACGGTGACCGTCGGCGATGCGGAGGTGCTCGAGTACCGCGCGGGTGTACTGCCCGTCGGCGCGGGCCGGTTGGCGCCCGTGCCGGTGCCGGGCCTGCCGGGCGTGCCGGACCTGCCGGGCCGAGGTTCGCGCTGAGCGACACTCCACGCGGCGCGGGACCCGAGGAGTGTCGCTCAGCCCGAGACCCGGGCCCGGCGCCCGGCCAGGCCCGGCCAGGCCCGGCCCGGCCCGGCCCGGCCCGGCCCTACTCGTGCTCGATGTCGGAGAACAGGCCGGTGAACGTGGCACCCGTGCCGCCGAGCTGCTGGAAGAACGCCCCGGCCTCGGCGGTCGCCACTGCGTCGGAGGCATCCCCGTACGAGGCGAAGTACAGGTCGAGGGTGCGGTGCGCCGGTGTCGGCGTGCCGTCCTCCTTCGGCCAGACCTTCGCCGCCTCGAGCCGCTGCAGGCCGGGCAGCTTCGCGGCGAGTGCCTCGAGCTCCACGTAGGACTGCTCGAACGCCGACGGGTCGGCCGGGTTGTCGATGATCAGGGTGATCTTCGTGGTCATGGTGTGCTCCTGCGGGTGTCGGTGGGACGGGTGACGGTGCAGCGCCCACTCCACTCCGTTCCGCGCACCGCTGCCCGGGATCGGCTACTCGAACATCTCGGCGAGGAGTGCGTGCGGGTCACCGTCGACCACGTGTGCCGAGGGCGGCTCCGGCCAGTGCGTCGTGCCGTCGTCCGGCCAGCACGGCACGACGTGGAAGTGCAGGTGCCGCACGCTCTGCCCGGCATCGGCGCCGGAGGCCTGCAGCACGACGGTGCCGGTGGCCCCGAGTGCGCCCCGCATCGCCCGAGCGACACGCTGCGCGAGCGCGACGGTGGCGGTCAGTGCCACCGGGGCGGCACCGAGCAGGTCGTCGGCGTGCTCGACCGGTGCGACGAGCGTGTGCCCGGGCGCGAGCGCCGACCCGGGCAGCGGCGCGAACGCGACGGCGTGTTCCTCGCGCTCGACCCACACGGCCGGTTCGTCGCCGGCGATGATCGCGCAGAAGACGCAGGATGCCATCCGTCCAGTGTGCTGCACCCGGAGCACCTGGCGCTCCGAGGGCGGTGCCGTGCGCGCGCCGCCGCGTGGGACGATTGGCGCATGACCGCCACGCTCGTCGCCAAGGGCCTGTCCGGCGGGTACGCCGCTCGCACGCTGTTCGACTCCCTCGACCTCACGGTGGCACCGGGCGACGTGATCGGCGTCGTCGGCGTGAACGGTGCCGGCAAGTCCACCCTGCTCCGACTGCTGGCGGGTGTCGACGAGCCCCTGGCGGGCACGGTGTCGCTCGCGCCGACCGACGCGTTCGTCGGCTGGCTCCCCCAGGAGCACGAGCGGATCGCGGGCGAGACCGTCGCCGCGTACATCGCCCGACGGACCGGCTCGGCCGAGGCGACCGAGGCCATGGACGCCGCGGCTGCCGCGCTCGGCGACCCGGACGCCGGCGACGCTGCCGCGGACCGCTACTCGACGGCGCTCGACCGCTGGCTCGCCGCGGGCGCCGCTGATCTGGAGGACAGGATCCCCGCCGTCCTGGCCGACCTCGGCCTCGAGACCGGAACCGATGACGACGGCGTCGGGCCGGACTCGCTCATGACCGCGCTGTCCGGTGGGCAGGCCGCTCGGGTCGGGCTGGCGGCGCTGCTGCTGTCGCGGTTCGACATCGTCCTGCTCGACGAGCCCACCAACGACCTCGACCTCGACGGGCTGGACCGGCTCGAGGGGTTCGTCCGGGGCCTGCGCGGCGGGGTCGTGCTCGTCAGCCACGACCGGGAGTTCCTGGCACGGTCGGTGACGAGCGTGCTCGAGCTCGACCTGGCGCAGTCGTCCAACCGGCTGTTCGGCGGCGGCTACGACTCGTTCCTCGAGGAGCGCGAGATCGCCCGGCAGCACAAGCGCGACGCGTACGAGGACTACGCCTCCACCAAGGCCGACCTGGTCTCCCGCGCCCGCACACAGCGCGAGTGGTCGAGCCAGGGCGTGCGCAACGCCATGAAGAAGGCCCCGGACAACGACAAGATCCGGCGCAAGGCCGCCTCGGAGTCGAGCGAGAAGCAGGCGCAGAAGGTCCGCCAGATGGAGTCCCGCATCGCGCGGCTCGACGAGGTCGAGGAGCCCCGCAAGGAGTGGCAGCTCGAGTTCACGATCGGCAGCGCGCCCCGGTCCTCGGCCGTCGTGGCCACCCTGTCCGACGCCACCTTCACGCAGGGCGACTTCACGCTCGGGCCGGTGTCGTTGCAGGTCGACGGCGGCGACCGCATCGGCATCACCGGACCGAACGGCGCCGGCAAGTCCACGCTGCTCCGGGCACTGCTCGGCAAGCAGGCGCCGACGACCGGCACCGCCTCGCTCGGGTCGAGCGTCGCCGTCGGCGAGGTCGACCAGGCCCGTGCGGCCTTCACCGGCGACCAGTCACTCGCCGCGGCGTTCGAGGCGATCGTGCCCGAGTACACCACCGCCGACGTCCGGACGCTGCTCGCGAAGTTCGGGTTGAAGGCCGACCACGTCGGACGGCCCGCGTCGGCGCTCTCCCCCGGCGAACGGACCCGCGCCGGACTGGCGCTGCTGCAGGCCCGCGGGGTGAACGTGCTCGTGCTCGACGAACCGACGAACCACCTCGACCTGGTGGCCATCGAGCAGCTCGAACAGGCGCTGGAGTCGTACGACGGCACCCTGCTGCTCGTCACGCACGACCGGCGCATGCTGGAGACCGTCCGCCTCGACCGGCAGTGGCACGTCGACGCCGGCCGGGTCACCGAACGCTGACGACACCAGGAGCACACACCCAGACGACGAGCGCACGCTGGACCAGGAGCACAGGGGGATGCCGATGCGACGCAGGGGCTGGATCGCCGTGGTCGGGGGTGCAGCGGCGCTCGCCGTCGCGGCCGCCGTCGTCGTCGGGGTGACCGCCGACCGTCCGGACACCGACCCGACCCACGTCGCACGAGCCACCCCGACCGCGACGCCGACGCCGACCCCCACCCCGACGCTCGCGGCCGTCCCCCGAGCGCCGTCGGCCGCCACCCTCGCCGCCCTGCCCTTGGCGTTCCACGACGGCGTCGTCCCGGAACTGCTCGACGGCGGGGACGTCCGCCCCGCGGACAACTGGCAGATCGCCACCCCGCGGCACGACCTCGTGGCCCTGTACGCCAGCCCGTCCAGCCGCGCCCGCCCGGTGGCCACGCTGTCGCACCTGGTCTCGACGATCGACCTGCCCGCCGCCACCGCCGTCTGGGGCCGGTCGCCCGGCGTCGACGGCGGCATGCTCCTCGTCTCGACCCCGGCCCGGAACCGCACCCCGGGCGACGGCGGTGACCCGGACGCGCCGAGCGCCACGTTCGCCTGGGCACGGGCCGCCGACTTCACGGTCGCCGACACCGACCGGATGATCCGCGTCGACGTCGCCCGGAGCACGGTCTCCGTCGTCACCCGGAGCGGCCAGGTCACCGCGACCGAGGCGGCCCGGCTCGGCACCCCCGAGGACCCCACACCGTCCGACACCGCCACCTACGTCGAAGCGGCGTACGTGGACACCCGCGTGACCTACACGCAGGGCAACCCGATCATCCTGACCGGGGCGCACTCGTCGCGGATCCCGTCGTACGGCGGCAACGCGGCACTGACGGCGCTGCACTACTACCCCGACCCGACCGGCAGTTCGCACGGGTGCGTGCGGATCTCGGCGGAGATGACCCGCACCCTCGCCGCCCTGCCCGTCGGCACCCCGATCCGGTTCAGCTAGCGGCCGCCGCCGAGCCCGAGCCGCTCGACGACCTCGGCGCTCTCCTCCTCCGGAGTGCGGTCGGCTGCGATCGTCAGGTGCGCCTCGTCGTCCTGCGGCGGCTCGAGCGTCGCGAGCTGGGACTGCAGCAGCGACGTCGGCATGAAGTGGCCCGACCGCTGCGACATGCGCTGCTCGATCAACGCGCCGTCACCGGCCACGTGCACGAACACCACGCCGGGCGCCCGCAGCACGTCGCGGTACGACCGCTTCAGCGCCGAGCAGGTCACGACACCGTGGGTGCCGGCGTCGAGGTGCCCGCGGATCCAGCCGGCGACGACGTCGAGCCACGGCCAGCGGTCCTCGTCGGTGAGCGGTGTGCCGGCGTGCATCTTGTCGACGTTGGCCTGGGGGTGCATGGCGTCGCCCTCGGCGAAGTCCCACCCGAGCTGCTCGGCGACCATCGCGGCGACGGTCGACTTGCCGGAACCGGAGACCCCCATGACGACCAGGACACGCGCATCCAGAGCGGAGCCGCCGCTCATCGGATGAACACCCCGGCCAGCAGCACCCCGAGCAGACCGAGCACCGAGATGAGGCACTCGAGCACCGTCCACGTCTTGAAGGTCTGTCCCACGGTGGTGTTGAGGTAGCCCTTGACGAGCCAGAACCCGGCGTCGTTGACGTGCGACAGGAACACCGAGCCCGCACCGATCGCCAGTACGAGCAGCGAGGTCATCGGCGTGGACAGGTCGGCGGCGATCGGGGCCATGATGCCCGCCGCGGTGACGGTGGCGACCGTGGCCGACCCGGTGGCGACACGCACCAGGGCCGACACGACCCAGGCGACGAGGAGCACCGAGACGCCGGAGTCCTTCACGGCGTCGGCGATCACCCCGCCGATGCCCGTGTCGATGAGCACCTGCTTGAACCCACCGCCGGCACCGACGATGAGCAGCACCCCGGCGACCGGGGGCAGCGCGCTCTCGAGCGACTTCGCCACGGCGGACCGGTCCATGCCGCCGCCGATCGCGAAGAAGACCATCGCGTAGATCGCCGCGATGCCGATCGCGATCATCGGCGACCCGAGGAAGTCGAGCAGGCTCACCCACGAGCCAGCGGCGTCGGGCATCGTGGCCTCGCGGACGGCCTGGGCGAGCATGAGGACGACGGGCAGCAGGATGCCGATGAGCGCGACGGTGAACGACGGGCTGCGGGGCTCGCTGATGACGCGCGTGAAGTCGCTCTTGCCGTTGGGAAGGGACGCGGTGTCCTGCGTGGCGGGGCCGCGCCGGGCCTCCCGTCCGCCCGAGGCGGGGTCCTGCGGACCGGACGCCGAGCCAGAGTCCGACCCACGCGACCCGAACATGTCGGGCGCGGGGATGTCGACCCAGCGGGCCGCGAACTGGGCGAACACCGGACCGGCCAGGATGATGACCGGGATCGCCAGCACGATGCCGAAGGCGAGCGTGGTGCCGAGGTTCGCGCCGACGGTCGAGATCGCGACGAGCGGGCCGGGGTGCGGCGGAACGAACGCGTGCATCGTCGACAGGCCGACCAGGGCGGGCACGGCGATCTTCATGATCGGCACGGAGCTGCGCTTCGCGACGAGCACGATGATCGGGATGAGGAGCACGAGGCCGACCTCGAAGAACATCGGCAGGCCGATCAGCGCACCGATCAGGGCCATCGTCCACGGCAGCGCGGCCTTCGACGACCTGCGCACCAGGGTGTCGACCACGCGGTCGGCGGCGCCGGAGTCGACGAGCATCTTGCCGAACATCGACCCGAGCCCGACCAGGATGCCGACGCTCGTCATCGTCGCACCGAAGCCGTTGCCGAAGCTCACGACGGCCTTGTCCGGCGCGAGCCCCGCACCGATGCCGACGCCCAGGGCTCCGATCACGAGCGCGATGAACGGGTGCACCTTGAGCCAGGTGATGAGCGCGATGATCACGACGATGCCGACGAGGGCCGCGATGATCAGCTGCGGGATCGGCCCGGACGGGTCGACCGTCTCGGTGCCGCCGCCCTCGGCCGCGAGGACCGTGCCCACGGGGTGGGCGAGCAGGTGGACTGGAGCGTGAGGCATCGGTGCCCCTTCCTGGAGCCGCTGCCGCGCGGCTCCGTCGCCTTCGTGTCGAGGGGCGGCTGGCGCTGCGCGCACCGACCCTCAATAATCTGATTAATCAGACTATACGACGATCCGCCGCGCGCCATCCGCCCTCGGACGCAGTCTGCCGTTTCGATGGGACCGACGTCACGCCGACCGCGCGACCCGTACTGCACGGAGGAACGATGCCCCCAGCCCGCGGACTCCACGCCCACGTGCTCGACACCCTCGGGCAGCGCATCGTCGACGGTGCGCTCGACCCTGGCACGGTGGTCCGCCCCGAGCTCGTGGCGGACGAGTTCGGCGTGTCCCGGTCGGTCGTGCGCGAGGCGCTCCGCGTCCTGCAGTCGCTCGGACTCGTCGAGCCCCGGCAGCGCGTCGGCACGCAGGTGCTCGGCATCGGGTCGTGGGAACTGCTCGCCCCGACGGTCATCCGGTGGCGTGGCGCCTCGCCCGCCTACTTCGTGCAGCAGCGGGAACTCCTCGAACTGCGGCTCGGCGTCGAACCCGTCGCAGCGTCGCTCACCGCCGGCGGCTCCGGGGCGTCCGCCGTCCTCGACGCCGCGCAGGACATGCTCGCCGCCTGCGCGCGCGAGGACAGCCGCGCGTACCTCGAGGCCGACGTCCGCTTCCACCGCGCCCTGCTCACCGGCTCCGGCAACGCCGTCTTCGCGCACTTCGCCGGCACCGTCGAGGCGCTGCTGCGCACCCGCACGTCGGAGTCGCGCGACACCATCACGCGCTGGACGCGCGAGGCAGCACTCCGCCACGAGGCCGTCGGGCACGCGCTCGTCGCGGGTGACGGGGCCGCCGCGGCGGCCGCGACGACGGCGCTCGTCGGCGTCACGCGCGACGAGTTCATCGCCGAGGCCCCGCGGCCCTGACGGGGTGTGCGGGGTGCGGGGGCGGGCGAGGGGCGGGCGAGAGCCGGCACGCCGGGCGCTGACCGCCGAGGTTCCACAACACGCCGTGCGCTGGTCGTCGAGGTTCCACAGCACGCGCGATCGCACGCCGAGATGCGCAGATCTCGGAACCTCGGCGCGGCCCGAGACGCGACCGAACGACGGACGGGAGGCCCGTGGCGACGCGCCCACGGGCCTCCCGTCCGACAGCCGCCCGGGTTCCACAACACGCCGTGCGCTGGTCGTCGAGGTTCCACAACGCGCGCGATCGCACGCCGAGATGCGCAGATCTCGGAACCTCGGCGCGGCCCACCGCGACCGAACGACGACGGACGACGAACGACGACGGACGACGGACCGGCTACTTGCGCGCGAAGAGGCGGGGACCGCGCAACCGCAGGCGCATCGTCACCGTGCCGAGCCACCGGTCGTACTTGTAGCCGACCTTGCCCATCCGGCCGACCTCCTCGAAGCCGAGCCGCTCGTGCAGGCGGATCGAGGCCTCGGCCTGCCGGTCGGCGATGACCGCGACGACCTCGCGGACCCCGGCGGACCGGCACTCGTCGAGCAGGGCCTCCATGAGCGCACGGCCGAGCCCCTTGCCCCCGGAGGCCGCTCCGAGGTAGATCGAGTCCTCGACCACCCGGTTCGACCGGTCGCGCGGGTTCCAGGCGTCCACGAGCGCGTAGCCGAGGATCTGCCCGGCGGGGTTCTCGGCCACCAGGAAGGGCAGCTTGCGCTTCCGGATGTCGTCGTAGCGCTGCTTCCACCGGGCGAAGGTGAACGCCGACGGGTCGAACGTCACCGACGAGTTGCGGACGTAGTGCGTGTGGATCTCACGGACGTCGGGCAGGTCGCTCGCCTCGGCGGCACGGATCCGGTACTCGAACGCGGTCTCGCTCGCCGGCCGGGCACGCAGGTGTCGCGGCAGGACCCGCCGTCGCTGGTATTCCTCCTCGAGCACGTGCCGAGCCTACTGAGCGGGCAGCGACCAGTCGACCGGTGCCGCGCCCTGTTCCTGCAGCAGCGCGTTGACCTGCGAGAACGGCCGGCTGCCGAAGAAGCCCCGCGAGGCGCTCAACGGGCTCGGGTGCGCCGACGCCACCACCGGGGTGTCGCCGAGCAGCGGCCGGACGGACGCGGCCTGCGCGCCCCACAGCACGGCGACGAGCGGGGTCCCCCGGGCGACGAGTGCGCGGACCGCCTGGTCGGTGACGGCTTCCCAGCCCTTGCCGCGGTGGCTGCCGGCGTCGCCCGCACGGACCGTGAGCACACGGTTGAGCAGCAGCACGCCCTGGTCCGACCACGCACGCAGGTCACCGTGCGCCGGCGGGGTCACGCCGACGTCGGCGCTGAGCTCCTTGTAGATGTTCGCCAGGCTGCGCGGCACCGGACGAACTGCCGGGTCGACGGCGAACGACAGCCCGATCGGGTTGCCCGACGTCGGGTAGGGGTCCTGCCCCACCACGAGCACCTTCACGGCGTCGAACGGCGTGGTGAAGGCCCGGAGCACGTCGGCGCCGGCCGGCAGGTAGGTACGGCCAGCCGCGGTCTCGTCACGCAGCCAGGCACCCATGCGGTGCACGTCGGCCTCCACCGGAGCGAGCGCCGACGCCCAGCCCGGGTCGACCAGGTCGGCGAGCGGTCGTGGTTCCACGACGGCTACGCGCCCATCGTGGCGACGGCCACCGACTCCTCGCCGGCCATGACCCGCCAGACGCTGCCGGTGCCCCGGACCTCGAGCGCGCCCTCGCCGACGACGAGGGCGGTGTCCTCGTCGATCGCCAGGCCGGCGGTGACGAACTCGGCCTCGGCGCTCGCGATCAGGCGGGCGAGGGTGCCGGCCTGCACCGCGTGGACGTCGATGGTCAGGTCGACCAGGCCGAGCCCTTCGCGGAGTTCGACCTCGTCGAGGCCTTCAGAGGCTGCCTCGGGGCATATCTCGACGCCGCCGATGCGCCAGCCGCCCACGAGCGCGCGGTCGGCGGCGATCATCGCACCGGCCGAGTAGCCCAGGTAGGGCAGGCCGTCGGCGACGAGCAACCGGAGCTGGTCGACGAGTGGGGCGATCGCGCCCAGGTAGTCGGGGGTGACGCCGCCGCCGACGACGAGCGCGTCGACGTCGCTCAGGACGGTCGTGTCGAACACCTGGCCGGCCGCGACCTCGGTGACGACGACCTCGGCCGTGCGGGCGCCACCGAGCACCTCGGCGATGTCGGCGGTCGACGACGGACTGCCGCCGTCCGGGCCGGCGACGGAGAGCAGGGCGATGCGCGGGACCGTCCGGCCGACGGCGGCCGAGCGTGCGGTGGCCTCGGCGAGGAAGGGCGCTGCGGCGTCCGAGGCGGCGAAGAGTCCGCCGCCGACGAGGTGGATGCTCACGACTCGGCCGTCACCGGTGCGAGGGCGCTCCACGGGAACGTGATCCAGCCGTCGACCCGGCGCCACACGTGGTCGGGCTCGAGGACGGTGCCGGGCTTCGAGTACAGGCAGGCGCTGCGGACGTCGGCACCGGCGTTCCGGATGATGTCGACCACCAGGCGCAGGGTCCGACCGGAGTCCGACACGTCGTCGACGACGAGCACGCGCTTGCCGGCGAGGCTCGGGGCGTCGAGCGCGGGTGCGAGCACGACGGGCTCGTCCAGGCGCTGCTCGACGTCGGTGTAGAACTCGACGTTGATCGAGCCGCACTCCTTGGTGCCGAGCGCGTAGGCCACGGCACCGGCGATGATCAGCCCGCCGCGGGCGACGGCGACGACGACCTCGGGCTCGAAGCCGGAGGACAGCACGTCCTTCGCGAGCAGGCGTGCGGCGTCACCGAACTCCAGCCATCCGAGCACCTCGGGCCCGCTCGTCACGGTCACGGTCGACTGAGCCGGGGCCGTGGGCTCGGGTTCGCTGCTGATCGGCATCCGTCCACGGTACCGGCAGGGACCCCGCGCCCGCGACCCGTGGCCACCGCCCGGGCGCTGCGAACGCGATCAGCGCGGCGCGAGCGTCCCGCGCGCGAGCTTGTGCTGCGCCGACTGCGCGACCGGTCGGATCGTGACGAGGTCGAGGTTCACGTGTGGCGGCAGTTCCACCGCGTGCACGATCGCCTCGGCGACGTCGTCGGCCACGAGCGGGTCAGGCACGTCGTCGTAGACCGCAGCGGCCTTCTGCTCGTCGCCGCGGAAGCGGGTGAGCGCGAACTCGTCGGTCTTCACCAGGCCGGGAGCGATCTCGACGACACGGATCGGTTCGCCGTTCAGCTCGAGCCGGAGCGCGCCGACAAGGGCGTGCTCGGCGAACTTCGCGGCGTTGTAGCCGCCGCCGTTCTCGTACGCCACGAACCCGGCCGTGCTCGTCACCGTGACGATGTCCGCTCCCCCGGTGTCGCGTGCACGGTCCCGCAGGTGCGGCAGCAGCGCGGCGACGACGCGCTTCGTGCCGATCACGTTCACCTCGAACATGGCCCGCCAGTCGTCGACGTCGGACTCCTCGACGCTGGCCGAGCCGAACGCGCCACCGGCGTTGTTCACGAGGACGTCGGCGCCGCCGAGCTCGGCGACGCGGGCGGCGAGCGCCTCGACGTCGGCGGCGCTCGTGATGTCCGCCACCAGGACCTCGGCCCCGGTCTCCGCGGCGAGCGCCTCGAGCTTCGACGCCCGGCGGGCGACGGCGAGCACGTCCCAGCCCCGCGAACGGAACAGCCGGACGGTGGCCGCCCCGATGCCCGAGCTCGCTCCGGTGACGACTGCGCGCCGTGCTGCCATGTGATCTGCCTCCTGCGTCGGTGTCGGGGCAACGATCGCCCCGGTGTCGGGACGACTGCTCGCCCCGGTCCCCACCGTACCGACCCTCCCAGGTCACGATCCGGTAACGTGACCGGCGATGACGACGGATGCCGCCCCTCCCGCACCCTCGGCCCCGGCGACGCAGCTCGAACCCGGCCGGGCACCGCGCCGTATCCCGATGTGGGACACCGCGCGGTTCGTCGCGGTGACCCTCGTGGTGATCGGCCACGCGATCCAGCGCCAGACGACGGCGAGCGAGCACGCCCTGGCGCTCTACACGTTCATCTACGCGTTCCACATGCCCGCGTTCGGTGTGATCAGCGGCTACTTCTCGTCGGCCGACACCCCGACGGCGAAGCGCATGCGCCGGACGATCACCGACATCGTCGTGCCGTACATCATCATGCAGACGATCTGGACGGTGGTGCAGGGCATCGTCGAGGGCGGCAAGGACTTCAACCCGACGCAGCCGACCTGGACCCTGTGGTTCCTGCTGGCCCTCGGCATCTTCAAGCTGATCCTGCCGTACCTGGCGCAGCTGCGGTGGCCGTTGTTCTGGGCCGTCGTGTTCAGCATCGGCGTCGGCTATTTCGACAACGTCGACTCCACGCTGTCGTTGTCCCGCGCGATCAGCCTGCTGCCGTTCTTCCTGCTCGGGTGGCAGGTCAAGCAATGGGGGCTCTTCGACCGCTGGTACGAGGCCTCACGCCGTACCGTGGTCCGGGTGCGCGTCGCCGCCGGCGTGGTGTTCGCCGCGTGGGCCGTGTCGTGCGCGGTGTGGATCCCGCAGTTCAAGGAGTTCGACCTGCACCACTGGTTCTTCTACGACGACTCGTACTCGGGTCTCGGCGAGGACGCCTGGTGGGCGGGTGCCGTGCGCTTCGGCCTGATGCTGCTCGCGACGCTGCTGACCGCCTCGTTCCTGGTGCTCATCCCCCGCCGGAACATCTGGCTCACGCAGTTCGGTGCGGCGACGATGTACGTGTACCTGCTGCACACCTTCGTGCTCTACCCGATCCGCGAGTCCGGCGTGCTCGCCGGTCCGCACTCCGCGTGGCCGTTCGTGCTCCTGATGGTCGCGATCGCCTGCGCGGTCAGCCTCTTCCTGGCGCAGCCCTTCGTGCGGCGCGGGATGCGCTGGCTGCTCGAACCGAACGTCGGTTGGCTGTTCCGTCGCGACAATTGACATTTCCGCGCAAGCAGTCGTCTTCGCTGCGCTCAGTCGGCAGCGCGCGACGTCGCGGCAGGCCGCGACCGATCCCCGTGGTCGCCGCCGTCAGACGAGCGCGCAGGCTCGACCGGGAGGCCCGTGGCGCGTCGGGCGTGCGCGTTACGCCCCGAGGCGGGTGCGCTGGTACCAGCGCGACCACCTGCGTACCGTGACACCCGACGCACAGACGCGCCGCGCCTCCAGGCCGAGCGCAAGGCGACCCGACGACCAGCCGCACCGGACAGGAGCACCAAGATGACCGAGCACGACGCCGCGCAGTGGCGGTTCGAGACCACGCAGGTCCACGCCGGCGCACAGCCGGACCCGACCACGGGCGCCCGCGCCACCCCGATCTACAAGACGACCTCGTACGTCTTCGCGAACTCGGACGAGGCCCGCGACCTGTTCGCCCTCGCCAAGCCGGGCAACATCTACTCCCGCATCATGAACCCGACGAACGACGTCGTGGAGCAGCGCATCGCGGCACTCGAGGGCGGCAGCGGCGCACTCCTCGTGGCGTCCGGCCAGGCGGCGGAGACGTACGCCGTGCTGAACATCGCGGGTGCTGGCGACCACATCGTGTCGTCGTCGTCGATCTACGGCGGCACGTACAACCTGTTCAAGTACACGCTGGCGAAGCTCGGGATCGAGACCACGTTCGTCGAGGACCAGGACGACCTCGAGGAGTGGCGCCGCGCCGTCCGCCCGAACACGAAGCTCTTCTTCGCCGAGACCATCGGCAACCCGCGGATCAACGTCCTCGACATCACCGGCGTCAGCGACGTCGCGCACGAGTCCGGCGTCCCGCTGATCGTCGACAACACGATCGCGACGCCGTACCTGATCCGTCCGTTCGAGCACGGGGCCGACATCGTCGTGCACTCGGCGACGAAGTTCCTCGGCGGCCACGGCACCGTCATCGGCGGCATCATCGTCGACGGCGGGAAGTTCGCCTGGTCGCAGCACCCGGACAAGTTCCCGGAGTTCAACACGCCCGACCCGTCGTACCACGGCGCGGTCTTCGCCGAGGCCGTCGGCAACGAGCTCGCCTACATCGTGAAGGCCCGCGTGCAGCTGCTCCGCGACCTCGGGGCGTCGAACTCGGCGGACACCGCGTTCGCACTCCTGCAGGGCATCGAGACGCTGTCGCTCCGCATCGAGCGCCACGTGTCGAACGCGCAGGAGATCGCCGAGTGGCTCGACCAGCACCCGGACGTCGCGACCGTCGCCTACGCCGGCCTCCCGACGTCGCCCTGGTACGCCGCGGCGAACCGGTACGCGCCGAAGGGCGTCGGTGCCGTGCTGTCGTTCGAGCTCAAGGGCGGTGTGCCCGCGGGCAAGGCGTTCGTCGACAACCTGCAGCTGTTCTCGCACCTGGCGAACATCGGCGACGTGCGCTCGCTCGTGATCCACCCGGCGTCGACCACGCACTCGCAGCTCACGCCCGAGCAGCAGCTCACCACCGGGGTCACGCCGGGCCTGGTGCGCCTGTCCGTCGGCATCGAGAACATCGAGGACCTGAAGGCCGACCTCGAGGCCGGGCTCGCCGCGGCCCGTGCGGTCTCGCAGGAGGGGCAGCGCGCCTAGCGTTCGCCCGGCCCGAGGCACCGCGCGCTCGATGCGTGTGCATGTTGCGACGTCCCACGAGTCGATCGACTCGTGGGACGTCGCTCGTTGCGCACGCATCCGGTGCGTGTGCATGGTGCGACGATCCACGAGTCGAACAACGCGCACGATGTCGGAACATGCGCACGCACGCAAAGGGCGAGCGCGGCCTGCGACCCGGCCACGGGGCGGGCGTGACGTAACACGGCGGCGGCGACCCGCGCCTCCCGGCAGACTGGACGCACCATGGACTGGCAGACGACCCCCGAGGACTCCGTGCCGTCCACCCTGGTGCCCGGCGCCGAACTCGGCACCATCGGCAAGCCGCCGGTCACCGGCGCCTGGCGCCCCGGCGACCAACCGGGTGCCCGCCACTTCGCGTCCCTCGGCGAGCAGTGGGTGCGCGGCGGGCGGCTCCCGGCCGTGCGGGTGGCGTACGAGTCGTGGGGCACGCTCAACGCGGCGCGCGACAACGCCGTCCTGCTGTTCCACGCGCTGACCGGCGACTCGCACGTCTCGGGCGCACCCGGTCCGGGGCACCGCACCGCCGGCTGGTGGGGCGACGTCGTCGGACCCGGCCTGGCGATCGACACCGACCGCTGGTTCGTGATCGCGCCCAACATGCTCGGCGGCTGCCAGGGCACGACCGGGCCGTCGTCGGTGGCACCCACCGGGGTCGAGTGGGGCTCGCGGTTCCCGTTCGTCACCGTGCGCGACCAGGTCGAGGTGCAGCGCCAGCTCGCCGACCGACTCGGCATCGACGTGTTCGCTGCCGTCGTCGGCGGGTCGATGGGCGGGATGCACGCCCTCGAGTTCGCGGTGTCGCACCCCGCACGCGTCCAGCGGCTGGCGGTGCTGGCCTCGACGGCGCAGACCACCGCGGACCAGATCGCGGCGAACTCCCTGCAGCGGTCGGCGATCCAGATGGATCCGGCGTTCGCGGGCGGCGACTACTACGAGGCCGACGCCGGCGAGGGCCCGCACCGCGGGCTGGCGCTCGCGCGGCGGATGGCGTTGATGACCTACCGGGCGTCCGACGAGCTGAACGGCCGGTTCGCCCGGTCGTGGCAGAGCGACGTGTCCCCGCTCGGCGACGACGGGCGGTTCTCGGTCGAGAGCTACCTCGACTTCCACGGCAACAAGTTCACCCGGCGCTTCGACGCGTCGTCGTACATCACGCTCACGCACGCGATGGACTCCCACGACGTCGGGGCCGGGCGGGGCGGGGTCGCTGCCGCGCTCGAACTCGTGACGGCCCGCACGCTCGTCGTGGGGATCTCGAGCGACCGGCTGTTCCCGATCGAGGACCAGCACCGGATCGCCGCGGGGGTGCCGGACACGCTCGACGGGGACACGGCCGCGGTGATCGAGAGCGAGTTCGGGCACGACGGGTTCCTCATCGAGCACGAGCAGGTCGGCGCGCACCTGCGGCGGTTGCTCGACGGCTGAGCGCGACACGGCGCGCACCGGGGGTAGCGGCACGCGCCGGGGCCGCAGCAAGCGCCGGGGCGGCGGCGGCACGTGCGGCACGGCGCGCCGAACACCCCCCAACGGGTGTCGCCCGTGGTTGGATGGCTGCGAGCCCGGACTGAACGAGGCTCGGTTTCCCCGCACGACCCGTCACACCAGCTCGTCACCAACCAGGACATCGATGGAATTCATCGCACAGGAACGCGACCGCTTGCTGCGGGCGACGACCCGTGTCGTGGGCATCGTCTGCGCGCTCATCAGCGTCGTCGGCGTGGTCTCCGCCGCCGCGGTCTCCGCCCTGCCGCTCGTGGGCGCCCTGCTGTGCATCGCCGCGATGGTCGCCGCGTTCGTGTTCTTCGGGCGCAGTGGCACCGTGTGGTGGACCGCCGCGATCCTCGTCACGGGGCTCGCCTCGCTCGCGCTGCTGTTCTCCGGCGTGGACGAGTCGGTCCGCCCGCTCGTCGCCAGCGCCGTCATGCCGCTCGCGGGCGGCTCGCTGTCCGCCCCGCTGATGGCGCAGCGCGGCCAGCCGTTCGGCCTCGGACTCACGATCGGCACCGGCGCGATCGTCGTCGTCGTGATGGTGTGGGCCACCGGCGGGCTCCTGTCGACGCCCGTCAGCGGCGCCCTGCTCGGCTGGGTGCTCATCGCGGTCGTGGCCGTGTGGATCTCGCGCAGCATCCCCCGCGTCGCCCGACGGATCTACAGCATCGGCACCGCGCACCGCGCCGAACGCCAAGCCAGCGAGACCGAGGCACAGCGGCGGCAGGGTGCTCGGCTGCTGCACGACACGGTCCTCGCGACGCTCACGCTCCTCGCGCACTCCGGCGTCGGGGTCTCCGAGCAGGCCATGCGTGAGCAGGCCGCCGAGGACGCCAGACTCCTGCGCCATCTGCGACTCGGCGCGACCCCGCAGCCGTCGCAGTCCGGCGACTACTCGCTCACCCGCGAAGAGGAGTCGCCGCTCGGCCAGACCCTCGAGTCGGTGAAGCAGCGCTTCGGGCGGATGGGCCTCGAGGTCAGCTGGCACGGCACCGGTCAGGTGCTGCTGCCGTCGCACGTGCTCGACGCCTTCCTGCTCGCGCTCGGCGAGTGCCTCGAGAACGTCCGCAGGCACGCCGGCGTGGGCGAGGCACACGTCACGATCGTCCACGACAACGACATGGTGCGCGCCATGGTCACCGACTCCGGCGTCGGGTTCGACCTGACCACCGTCAGCGCCGAACGACTCGGCTTCAAGGAGAGCGTCGTGAGCCGGCTGCGCGAGGTCGGCGGCGACGCCAAGCTGTTCTCCGCGCCGGGCTCCGGCACCACCGTCGTCCTGGAGGCACCTCGATGACCCGGGTCCCCGAGGACACCATCAGCCGCGGCCTGCCCGGCGAGTCGACCGGCCAGCAGCCGCCCCGCACCCGTCGCGAGGCGCGCGAGCGCTACCGCACCAGCGAGCGCCGGCAGGCCCGCGGGCTCCCCTCGACCTCGACCGGCGCACGGTCGCTCCGCCAGGCGGCCAAGCCCGGCGCCTCGCTCGGAGCCGGGTACCTCGGCCTCGGCGCAGCGGTGCTCACCGCCATCGAGGCCGTCTCCGGCATCGTGTACTTCCTGGTCCGCTGGTCCGACTTCTCCGACCCGTGGTTGCCCGCAGCCGCCTGGATGCTCTACATCGTCGCCGCGGTCGGGGTCGGTCTGAGCGTGCTGACCTACGGCGAGCGGTTGACCGGGCTGGCCTTCGTGCTGATCTGCGTCGTGCTGGCGTGCGTCGTGACCCTCGACTTCATCGGCATCTGGCCCGAGCACGACATCGCCCACACGGCATCGGCGTCGATCGCCGCGGGCTTCGCGCTCCTGCCGATCGCCACGCTCCGGCCCGCCCGCGAGGTCGCCGCCGCCATCGCGGTCCTCGGCCTGGCGTTCGTCGGCATGAGCGTCGCCTCGACCCCGATCACCAACGACACGCTGCCGGGCATCGTGTCCTTGCTGGCCCTGGTCGTCGTGCCGCCGTCGATCGCCCTGTACGTCGTGCAGCGGTTCCGGCAGCTCGTGCAGCGGGAACTCGACCGGGTGCTCGTGCAGAGCAACGTGCAGGCGCCGCAGTTCGCCGTCGGCATGCTCGCCTCGGACGAGCTCGCCCGACTCGACCTGGCCGCCGAGAAGCTGCTCGACGCCGTCGCGAACGGCACCGATCCCCTGCCGCTGTCGGACGCCTCGAGCTCCGTCGCCGCCTCGCTCGCGACCGAGCTCCGCCTGCACCTCATCGAGGGACGGCGCGAGACCTGGCTGTACCACGCGATCACGGAGTCCGACCACCTCGGCCGTTCGGTGAGCGTCGCCGACCCGGGCGCCCTGGCCGGACACCTCTCGCCCGCGCAACGCGACGGACTGCTGCAGGCCCTGTGGCAGATGGTCGGCGACGGCCGCACCGCCACCCCAGGCCTGCCGGTCGTCTCGGTCACGCTCGGCCCGGTCGGGTCCGACGGCCACCCCGTCACCGACGAGCGGATGGACGTGCCGGTCGTGATCGAGTCCCGCGGCGTCCAGCGCCGACGCCTCGGCCCCACCGCCTGGAGCGCCCTGCAACGCATCGGTCCGTACACCGAGACCGTCCGCGACGGCGCGCTCCACATCGTCGCCCACTGCGTCGTGGACCGACATCCGTCGATGTAGCTGCCGGACACCCGGACAGCCTGCCCGTGCCACGTGCCCCTCCCTCCTAGGATCGGGCACGAACTGCCCCCGAGAAAGGACGCCCGCATGGCGACTCCAGAGGAACCCATCCGACTCGCACTCGTCGACGACCACAGGATGCTCCTCGGCGCGCTCACGGAGTGGATCCGGAGCGCCGCCGACGACATCACGCTGGTGGCCGCGGTCACGACCTGGCCCGAGCTCCTGACGAGCCCGGCGTTCCCGGTGGACGTGGTGCTGCTCGACCTGGACCTCAAGGACTCCATCCCGGTGTCGCTGAAGATCTCGACGCTCAAGACCGCCGGTGTGAAGACCGTCGTGATGAGCACCTACTCGGAGCCGAACGTCGTGCGCGAGGCCCTGGCGGCCGGCGCACTCGGCTACCTGGTGAAGAGCGAGGACGCCGACATGATCGTCGAGGCGATCCGCTCCGCCCAGCGCGGTGAGCAGTACGTCTCCGCCGAGCTCGACCTGGCCATCAACAGCGGCGACGTCGGTGGCGTCCCGAAGCTCAGCGCCCAGGAGCGCCGCGTCATGGCCCTGTACGGCGGTGGCGAGCCCGTGAAGAGCGTCGCGTACCAGCTCGGCATCTCCGAGGAGACCGCGAAGAGTTACCTCAAGCGCATCCGCGAGAAGTACCGCGTCGCAGGCTTCGACGTGGGCACGAAGGTGGCGCTCCGGAAGCGGGCGATCACCGACGGCATCATCGTGCAGGACGGCGGCCCGCTGGGCCTGTAGCGCGGCGCGCGCGGGCGCTTGCCCGCCTCGTGAGCACAAATGGTCGGGTCCCATCACGGGACCCGACCATTTCTGCTCACCATCGGCGGTCTGCCGCACACCACGTCGGACGGGAGGCCCGTGGCGGCGTCGCCACGGGCCTCCCGTCCGGTGCGTGGGCACGCCCACCGCGCGCGATCAGTGGATCGGGACGGGCGCGGTGATCGGGCCGGTGCTCGGCGACGGGGAGCGCAGCGCGGCACGGCGCGTGGTGCGACGCTCGACCGAGTAGCTGAACATCGTGACGAGGACGCCGAGCAGCGCGAGGACGATGCCGAGCCAGCCCGGTGCGACGAACCCGAAGCCGGCAGCGATGACCGCACCGCCGAGTGCTGCGCCGAGCGAGTTGCCGATGTTGAACGCCGAGTGGTTGAGCGCCGCGGCGATCGTCCGGGCGTCGCCGGCGACGTCCATCAGGCGGGACTGCACCGCCGGCGGGATCGCCGACGAGGTCGCACCGAGCAGGAACGCGCCGAGCAGCATCCCCCAGAGCCACTGCGCGGTCAGCACCGTGAGCAGCAGCGCGCCGATGAGCGAGAACATGCCGAAGTAGATCGTGCGCTTCACGCTGTGGTCGGCGAGGTGTCCGCCGAGCACACCGCCGACGACCATGCCGATGCCCACGACCACCAGGACGATCGGCACGAACGACTCCGGCATGCCCGTGACGTGCTGCACGAGCGGCGAGATGTACGAGTACACGGCGAAGAACCCACCGAACCCGACGGCGCCGAGGCCCATCACGATCCAGACCTGCGGCACGCGGAAGGCGCGGAGCTCCCGGCCGATCGTCGCGTGCTCGTCACGGGCGCTCTTCGGCACGAAGGCCGCGACGGCGAGGAACGTGAGCGCGAACAGTGCGGCGACGACGCCGTAGGCGATCCGCCAGCCGGCGAGCTGGCCGACCCAGGTGATCGCGGGGACGCCGACGACGTTCGCGACCGACAGACCGAGCAGCACCATCGCGATGCCCTTGCCGCGCTTGCCCGGGCCCATCATGTCGCCCGCGACGATCGAGGCGATGCCGAAGTAGGCGCCGTGCGGCAGACCCGCCACGAACCGGGCGACGAGCACCAGTCCGAACGACGGCAGCAGCGCACTCGCGATCGTCGCGAGGACGAACCCGACGAGCAGCACGAGGATCAGGCCCTTGCGCGGGAACTTCGCCGACATCGCCGCGATGGTGGGAGCACCGACGACGACCCCGAGGGCGTAGGCACTGACGAGCCAGCCCGCGTGCGCGATGCCGGCGTCCGGGTCGAGGCCGTACTGCTGCGGCAGCAGCGCCTGCGCGATGTTCGGCAGCAGGCCCATCGCGACGAACTCGGTCGACCCGATGGCGAAGCCGCCGAGGGCGAGCGAGATGAGCGCGGCGGTGCGACGCGCAGGCGTGAGCTGTGACATGGGGCCTGTTCTCGGACGACGTCCTGCACGGGCGGCGTCGGATCGGGGTGTCGGCTGGACGGTGTCGCCTGGGCGACGGTGGTGACGGAGGCGTCCCGCGATCGTCGCGGTCCACGTGCCGATCGGCAGCGCGGCCACGCCCGAACGGGGTGCCGGTCCGGGTTCAGCAGCGAACGGGACGGTCCGGGTGGCGACGACCATCCGGTCCGAGCAGTGTAGACCGCTCCAAAGGCCGAACGGAAGTCACCGTGCACGGCCGGCACGGGTCGCACCGGGCTGGCCCGGCCGTACCCGAGGAGAACCGGGTCAGGCCGCCTGACGCTCCGTGTGGGCGGGACGCGTCGACGCAGGTGCGAGATCGGGCAGCTCGTCGCGGTGCGTCCAGCCGGCGCCGCACTCGGCGCACGTGGCCCAGGCGTTCTCGCCTTGTTCGTCCGTGTCGATGACGACCGTTCGCAGGTCGCAGTCGGGGCACCAGCCGTCGTGGGTCATCACGCGCTCCTCGTCGTCTCGGGGCCACCGGATGTGGCTCGACACGGGCAATGAGACACCCGACCACCGACATCCGCGGGAGGGCGACGGCGTGTCGTGCGGGCCCTCGTTGTTCAATGAGCACGTGACCCTCACGACGACCGTGCTCGCCTCCTGCGCCGCCGGTGCGCCCGCGAACTGCGAGGACGCCACCGACCCGATGGGCATGGTCATCGTGCTCATCGCGGTGCTCGCCGGCATCGCGCTGCTGACGGTGTTCGTGGTGCTCGGGCCGGACCCCCGCCGGCAGACCCGGGCACGGCGGCGCGACAAGCGCTGAGCGCGAGCGCCGAGCGACAGCGCCGAACGCGAGCGCCGAGCGACAGCGCCGGCCGCTGAGCGCTACTCGCCGAGCGCCGCTTCGAGCCGCTCGAGCTTGCCGTCGATCTCGCCGGTGTGCCCCGGTCGGATGTCGGCCTTGAGCACGAGCGACACCCGCGTGCCGTAGACGCCCACGGCCTCGGTGGCGCGCTTGACGACGTCCATGACCTCGTCCCACTCCCCCTCGAGCTCGGTGAACATCGACGACGTGCGGTTCGGCAGGCCGCTCTCACGGACCACCCGCACGGCTGCGGCGACGGCGTCGTGCACGGAGCCGTCCGCCTGTTCGGAGGGACCACCGGACGGAGCAACGGAGAAGGCGACGATCATGCGTCCATCCTGCCCGCACCCCGTCCCATGCGCACGAGCTCGACCACGGTCCACGCCAGGATCGCCACCTCGAGCACGTTCCGCAGCGTCAGCACCACGAGCATCCACGGCTGCAGCGTGAGCACCTGGTCGTAGTACGCCGGGTAGATCAGCTGCGTCAACACGGCGGTGGGCAGCGCGGCGATCGCGATCGGCACGAACCGGCGCACACTCGGCGTCCCGGCGGCCAGTCCCCACACGATCGGCACGGCGAGCCACCCGATGTACTGCGGCGACCCGACCTTGTTGGTGGCGATGAGCGCGGCGACGAACAGCAGCGCGAGCACGGGCGCGAGCTCGGCCCGACGGGCGCCACGGCGTGCGGCCCACAGCGCGAGCACGACACCGGCGACGACCACGAGGGCCATCAGCGGCGTCGAGACCGCGGCAGCGGCGTGCGTGCCGGCACCGGAGACCTCGAACGTCAGGATCTGCTGGTTGTAGAACACGGCCGCACCAGGAGCCCCGAACGCTGCCGCCCACATGAACGGCGTCGCGAGCGGTGACTCGATCTGCAGCGCCCGACCGGTCTGCTCCCCGATGAACGACAGCAGGTACGGCGCTCCGCCCCAGAGCACGTCGACGAGCACGATGAGCGCACTGAGCACGAGGGCGCCCGCCAGCACACCGCGGCGGTGCCCCTTCCGCAGGAGCAGCAGCACGCCGACGAGGGCGGCCGGCCAGACCTTCGTCCACGCACCGGCGGTGAACAGCGCCGAGGCGACCGCCGGCCGCGAGGCGACGAAGGCCACCCCGACCAGGGCGAACACCGTGGCGACGGTGTCGATGCGACCGAGCGCGATCGGCCCGAGTGCGAGCAGGAACGCGAGCCACCACCACACGACCCGCACGCCACGCGACGACGAGCCGTCCGCACGCGAGCCGAACGCACCGCGCGCCTGGAACCGCCACAGGAACGCACACGCGACGGCGTCGAGCAGCACCATCAGCAGCAGCCACCCAGAGCCGATCGACGCGATCCCACCGAGTGCTGCGGCGGCCATCGGCACGATCGCCAGGATCGGGTAGACCCACTCGCCGTCGATCCCGACCCAGAAGTCCGCGCTCCGCCCGGTCTCGATCCACCGGCTGTAGGTGATGGTGACGTCGCCGAGCGGCAGGTTCGCCGAGATCGCGGTCAGCCACCACAGCGCCGCGTGCACGGCGGCGAACGCCAGGACGAACCCGACGCGTTCGATCCACGGGTTCCCGGTCCTCAGCACCGGACGAGCGTACCGGCAGGGAGCGCACCCGAACCCGCAGCGAGCGCACCCGAACCGGCTGAGAATCCCAGGCTCCCCCAACCATGACGTGTCACCGTCTTGCTCGTGACCACCGAAACCCCGCGCGGGCGCCGCAAGGCCGTCATCTGGATCTCCGTCATCGCCGCCGTCGTCGTGCTCGGCGTCATCGGGGCGATCGTCGCGACGAACGTCTACACGAGCAACGAGAACGCGAAGGCGTCGGCGGCACCGTCCGTGGCCGCCAGCCGCGAGGCCTCCACCCTCGACGACTCCGACCTGTCCGGCGCGTGGACGGTCGGCGGCGACTCCGAGGCCGGCTACCGCCTGCACGAGGTCCTCAACGGCTCCGACGTCACCGTCACCGGCCGCACCGACAGCGTCTCCGGCAGCGCCACCGTCGACGGCACGAGCATCACGAAGGCAACGATCACAGTGCAGGTCGCCGACATCGCCACCGATTCGGACCAGCGTGACTCCTACTTCCGCGACTCCGCGATGGACACCGCCGCCTTCCCCGAGGCCACGTTCGAACTCTCCGAGCCGATCGCCGACGCGGTCCCGAGCGGCTCGGACACGACGAAGGTCACCGCTGCCGGCAAGCTCACGCTGCACGGCGTCACGAAGGACGTCACCGCCGACCTGCAGGTCGGCCTGAACGGCGACGGCGTCGACATCTCCGGCTCGATCCCGGTCACCTTCTCGGACTACGGCGTGCAGGCGCCGAGCCTCGGCTTCGTGAAGGTCGACGACTCCGGCACGGTCGAGTTCCTGGTGCACGCGACCCCCGCGAGCTGACGGCCGCGACGCGCGTCACGCCCGTGACGTGCGCGACAGGCGGACGGGAGGCCAGTGGCGGCCCCGCCACGGGCCTCCCGTCCGTCCCCTGCTCGTGTCCCAGGCCGCGCCCTCTCGCGCATGCGTGCGCATGTTGCGACCTTCCACCTGTCGAACCGGTGGTGTCCCGTCGGAACATGCGCACGTACCCATTGCGTGCGCATCTTCCGACAGAACACGCGTCGATCACCTCGTGGATCGTCGGAAGGTGCACGCGCACCGACCGCTACCCGCGCGCGTCGCCGTTCACGACCAGGTCCCGCACGACCCCGGGCAGCTCGCCGATGAGCCCGGTCATCGGGAACGGCCCGCCACCGGACGCCCGCCGCGCCGCGAGCCCGTGCACCACCGCGGCCGACGCGGCCAGGTGCGCGAGGTCCGACGGCGTCAGCGACGACCCCGCAGCCTCGACGGACCCCTGCCGCGCGGCCACGAGCGCCCCGAGCACCCCGCCGAGCACGTCCCCGGCACCGGCCGCAGCGAGCCACGGCGTCGCCGACGACGCCACCAACCGGACCGACCCGTCGGGCGTGACCACGTGCGTGCGCTCGCCCTTGAGCAGGACGACGCTGCCGGTCTGCGCGGCGGCACGGAGCGCTGCTGCGGCGGGATCCTGCTCGATCGACTCGCGGGAGACGCCGAGCAACGACGCGAGCTCCCCCGCGTGCGGGGTCAGGACGGCGAGCGGGCCGAGGTCGACGAGCGGGATCGCGCCCGCGTCGACCACGACCGGGACGCCGTCGTCCGAAGCGTGCGTGAAGGCCGAGGCGGTCGTGTCGTCCAGGTCACCGAGCGACGACGCCGAGATGCCCGAGCCGACGAGCCACGCCTGCACCCGACCGACGCCGGCGACGGACTCGGGGCGACGCGCCAGGACGTGGTCCGACGCCCGCGACGGCCCGACGTACCGGACCATGCCGACACCGGTGTGGACCGCGGCGTCGACCCCGAGGACCGCGGCACCCGGGTACTGGTCGGAGCCGGTCGCGATGCCGAGCACCCCGCGGCGGTACTTGGTGGACTCCCCCGTCGGCGCGGTGACCCACGCGGCGGCATCGGACGGCTGGACGGGCACGAAGTCGTTCACCGGGCCCACGTTACGGTGGAGCGCATGAGCCTGTTCCTGCCTGGTCGCGTGGTGGTCTTCGACTACGGCGAGGTGATCAGCCGGACGCCGCACGCGTCGCGCGATGCCCTCGTCGAGTTGACCGGGGTGCCGGCCGACGAGCTGTTCCCCGTCTACCAGGAGCTCCGCCACGACCTCGACCGCGGCGACCTGTCCGTCGTGGCGTACTGGCGGGCGATCGGCGAGCGCGTCGGGCGGAGCTGGAGCGTCACCGACATCCACCGGTTCTGGGCCGTCGACTTCACCGGGTGGTTCGAGGTCGAACCGGAGACCCTGGCGATCGTCGAGGAGCTGCACGACGCCGGCACCCGGGTGGCGCTGCTGTCGAACGCCGGCTTCGACTTCGGTGACCCGTACCGACGCTCCCCGATGGGTTCGCTGTTCGAGACGGTGGTGGTGAGCGCCGAGGAGCACGTCCTGAAGCCCGACGCATCCATCTACCGCGACACGTGCGCGCGTCTGGGAATCGAGCCGCAGCAGATGGTGTTCGTGGACAACAGGGCCGAGAACGCCACCGGCGCGGAAGCGATCGGGGCGGTCGGCCACCACTACACGTCGTCGGCGTCACTGCGGTCGTTCCTGACGGAACTCGCGGCCGAGCCGGCGCCCGTCCCCTGAGGAGTCCCGCGTGACGCACGCCCTGTTCGAGCCGATCACCATCCGCGACCTGACGGTCCGCAACCGCATCTGGGTCTCCCCGATGTGCCAGTACTCGGCCGAGGAGCAGGACGGCGTGCCGACCGCGTGGCACCTCGTCCACCTGGGCGGCTTCGCCAAGGGCGGTGCCGGTGCGGTGGTCGTCGAGGCGACCGGGGTGGTGCCGGAAGGCCGGATCAGCCCGCAGGACCTCGGGCTCTGGAACGACCAGCAGCGCGACGCGTTCAAGCCGATCGTCGACTTCCTGCACGCGCAGGGCGCTGCCGCCGGTGTCCAGCTCGCGCACGCCGGCCGCAAGGCGTCGACGTTCCGCCCGTGGGAGTCCACGCACGGTTCGGTCCCCGCCGACCAGGGCGGCTGGTCCACCGTCGCCCCGTCCGCCGTGGCCTTCGACGGGTACGCGGTCCCGCGCGAGCTGGAGACCGAGGACATCCGGGTCGTCGCACTGGCGTTCGCGCAGTCCGCTCGCCGCGCCGTCGAGGCCGGGTTCGACCTGGTCGAGATCCACGCCGCCCACGGGTACCTGCTGCACCAGTTCCTCTCGCCGCTGAGCAACCACCGCACGGACCAGTACGGCGGGTCGCTCGAGAACCGCGCCCGGGCACTGCTCGAGGTCCTCGACGCCGTCCGTGCCGAGGTCGGCGAGGGCTTCCCGATCGTCGTGCGGTTCTCGGCGACCGACTGGGTGGACGGCGGGCTCACGCTCGACGAGACCACGCAGGTCGCCCGGTGGGCTGCGGAGCACGGCGCGGACCTGGCTGATGTCTCGACCGGCGGCAACGTCGCGAGCGCGCCGATCCCGGTCGGCCCCGGCTACCAGGTGCCGCACGCCGCGGCGATCAAGCGCGACGCCGGCATCGGCACCATCGCGGTCGGCATGATCTCCGAGGGCTTCCAGGCCGAGCAGATCGTCGCGACCGGACAGGCCGACGTGGTGATGGTGGGCCGCGAGTTCCTGCGCGACCCGGGCTTCCCGCTGCGCGTGGCCGTCGAGCTCGGCGTGACCGTCGACTACGAGCCGCAGCAGTACCACCGCGCGCGGGTCACGGCGTAGACGCGCGGCCTTCCTGAACGGATCCTCGGTCGGCCCCTCGGGCAGGCAGTACGATTGGCAGCACTGTGGACGATCCCCCGAATAGTTCTTCGCCTCACTCATCCGCCGCTCACTCGGTGAGCTGCACGTCATCCCCGTGCGCGGACGGGGGTGAATCATGAGTCCGATCGACATCGTCATGCTCGTCGGCGGCATCCTGCTGACACTTGGCACCGGCGTCTTCGTCGCGTCCGAGTTCGCGCTGGTCAACCTCGACCGCGCCGACGTCGAAGCGCGTCGCGACCGCGGTGAGCCGGGCCTGGCACCCGTCATCGGGGCGTTGAAGGTCACCTCGACGCACCTGTCGAGTGCGCAGCTCGGCATCACGCTGACCACGCTGCTCACCGGCTACCTGCTCGAGCCGTCCATCGCGAAGCTGCTCGAAGCGCCGTTCCTGGCGATGAACCTGCCCGAGGGCATCGTCGAGACCGTCGGATCGATCATCGCGCTCGTCATCGCGACCCTGCTGTCGATGATCCTCGGCGAGCTCGTGCCGAAGAACTTCGCGCTCGCACTGCCGCTGCAGACCGCGAAGCTCGTCGTGCCGTTGCAGATCGCCTTCACGACCGTGTTCAAGCCGGCGGTCGCGGTGCTCAACGGCACCGCGAACGCCGTGCTGCGGTCGATCGGCATCGAGCCGCAAGAGGAACTCTCCGGTGCTCGCAGCGCCGAAGAGCTCACCTCGCTGCTCCGCCGTTCGGCGTCCGAGGGGTCGCTCGAGCAGGACACCGCGACGCTGCTCCAGCGGACGATCTCGTTCTCGGAGCTCAGCGCCAGCGACGTGATGACGCCGCGCCCGCGGCTCTCCACCATCCGGGTGTCCGAGTCCGCGCAGGACGTCATCGCCCTCGCACGCAAGACCGGCTTCAGCCGCTTCCCCGTCATCGAGGAGGACGCGGACGACGTCGTCGGCATCGTGCACGTCAAGCAGGCCGTCGCCGTCCCCCGCGAGAAGCGCCCGGAGGTCCCTGTCGGAGCACTCATGACCGACGCCGAACGCGTGCCCGAGACGATGCCGGGCGACACCCTGCTCGCCGAGGTCCGCGGCCGCGGCTACCAGATGGTCATCGTGGTCGACGAGTACGGCGGCACCGCCGGGGTCGTCACGCTCGAGGACCTCATCGAGGAGATCGTCGGCGAGGTCTCCGACGAGCACGACCGCGCGCGCATCGACGTGGTCCGCTCCCGCGACTGGCTGACCTTCCCCGGTCTCCTGCGTCCCGACGAGCTCGAGGACCGCGCCGGCGTGAAGGTGCCGGAGGACGGCCCCTACGAGACCGTCGGCGGCTTCCTCATGTCGACGCTCGGCCGCCTGCCGGTCGTCGGTGACGAGGTCCCGCTCGACAGCGGTGTCTTCCGGGTCGAACGCCTGGACGGCCGCCGGATCGACCGCATCCGCTGGACCCCGACGCCCCCGCCGACGGACACCGCGGCGACCGCCATCATCATCCCCGCCACGAAGACCACCACCAAGACCGCGAAGCGGTCGGAGACGAAGGAGACCACCCGATGAGCTCCGACTGGTGGGGCATCTTCTGGCTCTTCGTGCTGCTGCTCGGCAACGCGTACTTCGTCGCCGCCGAGTTCGCCGTCATCTCCGCCCGCCGCTCCCAGATCGAACCGCGCGCAGAAGAAGGCTCGAAGGCTGCGCAGATGACCCTGTGGGCCATGGAGCACGCCACCCGCATGCTCGCGACCACGCAGCTCGGCATCACGGTCTGCTCGCTGCTCATCCTGAACGTCTCCGAGCCGGCGATCCACCACCTGCTCGAGGTCCCGCTGCACCTGACGGGCTGGAGCGTCGAGGTCATCGGCACCGTGGCGTTCGTGGTCACGCTGCTGCTCGTCTCGTTCCTGCACGTGGTGTTCGGCGAGATGGTCCCGAAGAACATCTCGTTCTCGATGCCGGACCGGGCAGCACTGCTGCTCGTGCCGACGCTCTGGTACATCGGCCACGGCCTGCACTGGGTCATCGTCGGCCTGAACGAGGTCGCGAACGCCGTGCTGCGCCTGTTCCGCGTCGAGCCCAAGGACGAAGCCGTCAGCGCCTTCACGGTGGAAGAGGTGCAGACGATCGTGGAGCAGTCCCGCCGCGAGGGCACCCTGACCGACGACGGCAAGCTCGCCCTGGCGTTCGAGTTCACCGAGAAGAAGGTCCGCGACGTCGCCGTGCCGATGGCCGAGCTCGTCACCCTGCCCGAGGACGCCACCCCGGCGGACGTCGAGCGTGCGGTGGCGCAGCGCGGGTTCTCGCGGTACGTGCTCGTCGGCGAGGATGGCTCCCCCACGGGCTACGTGCACGTGAAGGACGTCATCGACCTGCGGCCGGACGAGTTCGACGACCCGGTGCCGCCGAAGCGCATCCGCCAGCTCATCTCGCTCTACACGGAGATGGACCTGGAGGACGCCCTGGCCACCATGCGCGCCGCGGGCCGCCACGTCGCGCGGGCGTTCGACGCCGACGGCCGGACGCTCGGCGTGCTCTTCCTCGAGGACATCCTCGAGGAGCTCGTCGGCGAGGTCGAGGACGCGACCCGACGCCGGTAGCCGCACCGCAAGTCCCGCCAAAGCGACAGATTCCCGCGAACGTTCCGCAGGGATCTGTCGCTTTCGCGATGGCGGACGGGAGGCACGTGGCGGTCTCGCCACGGGCCTCCCGTCCGTTCGTGGTCGCGACCAGGGCCGCGCCCGCCGGCGCGCTACCAGCTGACGGGGAGCGGCTTGCCCTCTTCGTAGCCGGCGGCGGACTGGATGCCGACCAGGGCACGCTCGGAGAACTCGGCCAGCGACGCGGCGCCCGCGTAGGTGGCGGAGCTCCGGACGCCCGTGGTGATCATGTCGAGCAGGTCCTCGACGCTCGGGCGCTCCGGGTCGAGGTAGATCGTCGACGACGAGATCCCCTCGGCGAAGAGCTCCTTGCGGGCCCGCTCGTACGGGTCGAGCCGCTCGAAGCGCTCGCGGACGGCCTTCGCGGACGCCATCCCCCAGCTCTCCTTGTAGGCCTTGCCGGCGGCGTCGCGACGGAGCATGCCCGGCGCTTCGAGGGTGCCGGCGAACCACGAGCCGATCATCACGGCCGAGGCGCCGGCCGCCAGTGCGAGGGCGACGTCGCGCGGGTAGCGCACCCCGCCGTCGGCCCAGACGTGCGCGCCGAGGGACCGGGCGGCGGCGGCGGTCTCGAGGACGGCGGAGAACTGCGGCCGACCGACGGCGGTCATCATGCGCGTGGTGCACATGGCGCCGGGTCCGACACCGACCTTGATGATGTCCGCGCCCGCGTCGACGAGGTGGGCGACGGCGTCGGCGGTGACGACGTTGCCGGCGACGAGCGGGATGCCGAGCCGGAGCCCCGCGACGGTGCGGAGCGCGCGGAGCATGCTCTCCTGGTGGCCGTGCGCCGTGTCGAGCACGAGCACGTCGACCCCGGCGGCGGCGAGGGCCTGCGCCTTGGCGGCGACGTCGCCGTTGATGCCGATCGCGGCCGCGACGCGCAGGCGACCAGAGACGTCGACGGCCGGCGTGTAGATGTCCGAGCGGATGGCGCTGGTCCGGCTCGTGGTGCCGACGACCTTGCCGTGCCGCACGACGGGTGCGAAGTCGACCTCGGCGCCGCTCAGGACGTCGTAGACGTGGCGGGGCGTGCCGGCGTCCTCGGCGTCGATCGCGGTCGAGGCGCCGTGCAGCAGGTCGCCGAGCGTCGCGTCGGGACCGGCGTCGCCGAGCCGGCTGGCGGGGACGCACCCGAGGTACTCCCCGGCGGCGTCGCGGACCACCACGCCCCGACCGGCGACGGGCAGCAGCTGCTCGAGCGCCTCGGCGACGGTGGTGGACGAGCCCATGTCGTAGGCGGTGTCGTAGTCGACCGGCTGGTCCTTCACCCAGCGGATCGCGGCGTCGAGGTCCTGCAGGTGCATGTCCTGCGGCAGGACGCCGAGGCCCCCGCGCCGGGCCAGGGTCGCGGCGAGGCGCGGACCCGTGACCGAGTTCATGTTGGCGCTCACGATCGGGATCGTCGCACCGCTGCCGTCGTTCGACGCGAGGTCGACGTCGAAGCGGCTCGTCACGCCGGATCGGCTCGGGACGAGGAAGACGTCGGAGTAGGTCAGGTCGTGTGTCGGCCGCGTCTCGTAGAACCTCATGGGCCCCACTGTACGGCTCCGCCCGGAGGCCGGACCGGGCCCCGACTCGCGCCGCGGCTGACACCGAACGGACATGTGCGAGCGGCTAGGCTTGGCACCTGTGCGGGGCAGGGTTGCACCGCACGACACACACGAGCATCTATCGACGGAGAGTGGGCGATCGGCTGTGTCGAGCCATCTGACCGGAACGGACGAGACCGCGGGCGAATTCGGGGCGAACGAGTGGCTCGTCGACGAGCTCTACGAGCAGTTCGTCGCGGACAAGGAGTCGGTCGACAAGTCCTGGTGGCCGGTCCTCGAGAGCTACCACCGCACGCAGGTCGGCGGCGCTCCGGCAGCTGACCAGCAGTCCTCGACGCCCGCGCAGTCGACCACGCAGCAGCCCGCGACCGGCGACGCGCCGGCCCCGCAGCAGCAGGCAGCGCAGGGTGGTCCGATCCAGGCGAAGACCACGTCGCGCCAGCCGACCCCGCCGCCGATCCCGGCCGAGGCCAACGACGCCGCCGACGACCACGAGGAGACCCACGAGGACGTGGCGACCCCGCTCCGGGGCATGGCGAAGACCCTGGCGTCGAACATGGACGCCTCGCTGACCGTCCCGACGGCAACGAGTGTCCGGACGATCCCGGCGAAGCTGATGATCGACAACCGGATCGTCATCAACAACCACCTGCGCCGTGCCCGCGGCGGCAAGATCTCCTTCACCCACCTCATCGGGTGGGCGATGGTGCAGGCACTCAAGGACTTCCCGAGCCAGAACGTGTTCTACGAGGAGCGCGACGGCAAGCCGTTCGTCGTCGCCCCGGCGCACGTGGGCCTCGGCATCGCGATCGACGTCCCGAAGAAGGACGGCACCCGGTCGCTCCTCGTGCCGAGCATCAAGCGTGCGGAGACCCTGACCTTCGGCCAGTTCCTGTCGGCCTACGAGGACCTGGTCAAGCGGGCCCGCGACAACAAGCTGACGCCGGCCGACTTCCAGGGCACCACGATCTCGCTCACGAACCCGGGCGGCATCGGCACCGTGCACTCGGTCCCCCGCCTGACCAAGGGGCAGGGCTCGATCATCGGCGCCGGCGCCCTCGAGTACCCGGCGCAGTTCCAGGGCTCGGCGTCGAAGACCCTCGTCGAGCTCGGCATCGGCAAGACCATCACCCTGACGAGCACCTACGACCACCGGGTGATCCAGGGCGCCGGTTCCGGCGAGTACCTCAAGCACGTGCACGAGCGCCTCATCGGCGAGCACGGCTTCTACGACGGCATCTTCGCGGCGCTCCGGATCCCGTACAAGCCGATCCAGTGGGCGAACGACATCAACGTCGACCTGGCGCACCGCGTCAACAAGACCGCCCGCGTGCAGGAGCTCATCAACAGCTACCGCGTCCGCGGGCACCTGATGGCCGACATCGACCCGCTCGAGTACCGCCAGCGCACGCACCCCGACCTCGAGATCGAGAGCCACGGGCTGACGTTCTGGGACCTCGACCGCGAGTTCGTCACCGGCGGGCTGGCCGGCACGACGAGTGCTCCGCTGCGCGACGTCCTCGGGATCCTGCGCGACGCCTACTGCCGCACCGTCGGCATCGAGTACATGCACATCCAGGACCCGGAGCAGCGCCGCTGGGTGCAGGAACGCATCGAGGTCCCGTACTCGAAGCCGTCGAAGGACGAGCAGCTCCGCGTCCTCGGCAAGCTCAACGAGGCCGAGGCCTTCGAGACCTTCCTGCAGACCAAGTACGTCGGGCAGAAGCGCTTCTCGCTCGAGGGCGGCGAGTCCACCATCGCCTTCCTCGACACGCTCATCCAGCACGCCGCCGGTGTCGGCCTGGCCGAGGTCGCGATCGGCATGGCCCACCGCGGTCGCCTGAACGTCCTGACGAACATCGCCGGCAAGACCTACGGCCAGATCTTCCGTGAGTTCGAGGGCTCGTCCCTGCCGGGCTCGGTGTCCGGTCAGGGCTCCGGCGACGTCAAGTACCACGTCGGCACCGAGGGGCTGTTCCGCACGTCGGACGGCTCGAGCATCCCCGTGACGATCGCGGCGAACCCGTCCCACCTCGAGGCCGTCGACGGCGTGCTCGAGGGCATCGTCCGCGCCAAGCAGGACAAGCAGGGCCCCGGTTCGACGAACGTCCTGCCGGTGCTCGTGCACGGCGACGCGGCGATGGCCGGCCAGGGCGTGGTCGTCGAGACGCTGCAGATGTCGCAGCTCCGTGGCTACCGCACGGGCGGCACCGTGCACCTGGTCATCAACAACCAGGTCGGGTTCACCACCCCGCCCGAGTCGGCGCGCAGCTCGGTGTACTCCACCGACGTCGCGAAGACGATCCAGGCACCGATCTTCCACGTGAACGGCGACGACCCCGAGGCCGTCGCACGCGTCGCCGACCTGGCGTTCGCGTACCGCGAGGCGTTCCACCGTGACGTCGTCATCGACCTCATCTGCTACCGCCGCCGCGGGCACAACGAGGGCGACGACCCCTCGATGACCCAGCCGCTCATGTACAACCTGATCGAGGCGAAGCGGTCCGTCCGCACGCTGTACACCGAGGCCCTCGTCGGTCGCGGTGACATCACGCAGGAAGAGTACGACGAGGCGCACCGCGACTTCCAGGACCGCCTGGAGCGTGCCTTCGCCGAGACACACGAGGCGCAGACCGGCACCGTCCCGGTGATCCAGGTCGACGACGACGGTGCCGTGCAGGGGCTCGAACGCCCGGCGGCGCAGCAGGACGACTCCGAGGTCGAGGTCCGCGAGACCGCAGTGTCCGAAGAGCTCGTCCGCTCCATCGGTGACGCGCACAGCAACCCGCCCGCCGGCTTCTCGATCCACCCGAAGCTGCAGCAGTTGCTGTCGAAGCGCACGGACATGACGCGCAACGGCGGTGTGGACTGGGCGATGGCCGAGCTCATGGCGATCGGTTCGCTGCTGGTGGAGGGCAAGCCCGTCCGGTTCGCCGGCCAGGATGCCCGCCGCGGCACCTTCGTCCAGCGCCAGGCGGTGTTCCACGACCGGTCGAACGGCCAGGAGTGGCTGCCGCTGTCGAACCTCACCGAGGACCAGGCCCGGTTCACCATCTACGACTCGCTGCTCAGCGAGTACGCGGCGATGGCGTTCGAGTACGGCTACTCGGTCGAGCGGCCCGAGGCACTCGTGCTGTGGGAGGCGCAGTTCGGCGACTTCGCGAACGGCGCCCAGACCGTCATCGACGAGTTCATCTCGTCCGCCGAGCAGAAGTGGGGGCAACGCTCCGGCCTCGTCCTGCTGCTGCCGCACGGCTACGAGGGCCAGGGACCCGATCACTCGTCCGCCCGCATCGAGCGCTACCTGCAGCTGTGCGCCGAGGACAACATGGTCGTCGCCCGTCCGTCGACCCCGGCGTCGTACTTCCACCTGCTGCGTCGTCAGGCGTGGGAGCGTCCGCAGAAGCCGTTGATCGTGTTCTCCCCGAAGGCCATGCTCCGCCTGCGCCAGGCGACGAGCGCGGTCGAGGCCTTCACGAACGGCACGTTCGAGGAAGTGATCGACGACGAACGCGTGGCTGACGAGGCGGCGGTCCGTCGCGTGGTGCTGCACTCCGGCAAGGTGCACCACGACCTGCGCGCCGAGGTGGACAAGCGCGGGGTCACCGACGTCGCCCTCGTCCGTCTCGAGCAGCTCGCACCGCTCCCCCTCGAGCGCATCCTCGAGGTGCTCGCGGGCTACCCGGACGCCGACGTCGTGTGGGCGCAGGAAGAGCCGGAGAACCAGGGCGCCTGGCCGTTCGTCTGCATGAACCTGTCGCCGCACCTCGACGGTCGGCCGCTGTCGGTCGCCGCCCGTGCCGCGAGCGCCGCGCCGGCCACCGGGTCGTCGAAGCGTTCCGCACAGGAAGCCACCGAGGTCATCGAAAGAGCCCTCGGCTAGGCACTCGGCCCGGACCCCCGACGCGGGTGTGCGCTACGCGATCTTCGTGTAGCGCACACCCGCGTCGTGGTACCCGCGCTTCTGGTAGAACCGGTGCGCGCTGTCCGTGGCAGCCGCGCTGACAGCGCTCAGGCGACGCGCGCCCTGCTCGACGGCCCATGCTTCGAAGGTGCCGATGAGCGCGGAACCGGTGCCGAGCCTCCTGGCCGTGTCGTCGACCACCAGCAGCAGGAGCTGCGCCGTCGGCTCGTCGCTCGCGTACGCCCAGGTGACCTGCGCGCCGGCGACGGCGACCGGCCGTCCGTCGTCCCCGCGCACCACCCAGGTGCGGTGTCCGGCCTCGGGCGTGAGCCGTTCGAGGCGTGCGCGCATCGCGGCGTCGTCGACCTCGTGGCCGAGCAGGCGGACGAGGGCAGCGACGTCGGAGACGTCCGTGTCGGACCAGGTGGTGATCGACTCGACGAGGAGGGTCATGTCCGTGACACTACCGACCCGACCCGTCGTGTGACGACGGAGCGAAGGACCTCAGTGGGTCGACTGCTCCAGCCGGATGCGCGCGAGGATCTCGCCACGCAGTTCTTCCGGAGCGGTCTCCTTGCATGCGCGGCGCACGGTCTCGATCAGGACGACGCCGACGCGGTGTTCGGTCGTGCAGTCCTCGCAGTCGTCCATGTGCTCACGGATGTCCGCCGCGTCCTCGCGGCAGAGCTCCCCGTGCAGGAACTCCTCGAGCTCGGCCTTCGCCTTGGAGCAGTCGCAGCCGCTCATCGTGCTTCCTTCCCATCGACGCGACCCTCGGTCGCGGCAGTCTTCCGGCCTCGTCCGCGCATCGTCGCCGTCGACGCTGCGTCCGGGACGATGCCGGTCTCACGGGCGTGGTCCGCCAGGAGCCCCCGGAGGAGCCGGCGACCACGGTGCAGACGGCTCATGACCGTCCCCACGGGGGTCTTCATGATGTCGGCGATCTCCTGGTACGAGAAGCCCTCGACATCGGCGAAGTACACGGCCATCCGGAAGTCCTCGGGGATGGCCTGCAGGGCGTCCTTGACGGCGGACGACGGCAGGTGGTCGATCGCGTCGGCCTCGGCGGACCGTGCGGAGATCGACTGGGTGACGCTCTCCGCGCCGCCGAGCTGCCAGTCTTCGAGCTCGTCGATGGTGCCCTGGTACGGGTTCCGCTGGTTCTTGCGGTACGTGTTGATGAACGTGTTCGTCAGGATCCGGTACAGCCAGGCCTTCAGGTTGGTGCCCTGCTTGAACTGGCGGAACGCGGCGAACGCCTTGACGAAGGTCTCCTGCACGAGGTCCGACGCATCGGCCGGGTTGCGGGTCATCCGCATCGCCGCACCGTAGAGCTGGTCCATGAAGGGCAGTGCCTGGGTCTCGAAGAGGGCCCGGAGTTCGTCGGCCGACACGGTCTTGGCGTCGACGAAGGACTCGTCGTCCGCTTCTTCCGCCTCGACCGCGTCGAGCTGCTCCTCGGTCGCCTCGACCAGGTCGTGCGGTGCTGCCTGCGGCTCGTCGGTCGTCATCGCGGGCCAGTCTAGAGCGAGCGACGTGGACACGCCGGGTAGGCGCGTCCGCGAGGGTGCGAGTGCTGTCGCCAAGGGTCCTCCCGATCGTTTCAGTAGTCTTGTGAACCGATGGCAGACACGACGCATTCCCACAGCGGTGCACAGGCCGCCGCGGACCCGGCCCCCTGGATCGCCCCGCTCGCGCGCGGTCCCCTGCGTGGCGACGTCGCGCTGCCCGGCTCGAAGTCGCTGACGAACCGCGAGCTCGTGCTCGCCGCCCTTGCCGACGGCCCCTCCGTCATCCGCCTGCCGCTGCACTCGCGCGACTCGGCGCTCATGATCGCGGCGCTCCGGCAGCTCGGCGTCGGGATCGACGAGGTCGAGCCGGCACCGGGCGCGCAGCCGAACCCCTACGGCCCGGACCTGCGGATCACCCCGGCACCGATGCACGGCGACGTCCGCGTCGACTGCGGCCTCGCCGGCACCGTGATGCGGTTCCTGCCGCCGCTGGCCGCCCTGGCGGTCGGCCCGGTCGTCGTCGACGGCGACCCCTACGCCCGCAAGCGTCCGATGCACGCGATCATCGGGGCGCTCGTCGACCTGGGCGTCGACGTCACCGACGACGGCGACGGCTCGATGCCGTTCGCGTTCACCGGCACCGGTTCGGTGCGCGGTGGCGCCCTGTCGATCGACGCGTCGGCGTCGTCGCAGTTCGTGTCGGGCCTGCTGCTCTCCGCGCCGCGCTTCGACGAGGGCCTGCACCTCACCCACGTCGGGGAACACCTGCCGAGCCTGCCGCACATCGAGATGACCGTCGCCGCGCTCCGTGCCCGCGGCGTGACCGTCGACGAACCCGCGGTCGGCGAGTGGGTCGTCCACCCCGGTCCGATCGCCGCGCGCGACGTCACCATCGAGCCCGACCTGTCGAACGCCGCGCCGTTCGCGGTCGCCGCGCTCGTCGCCGGCGGCACCGTCCGCATCCGCACCTGGCCGCGCGAGACCACGCAGGTCGGCGCCGACCTCGAGACGCTCCTGCCCCTGTGGGGCGCGACCGTGGCCCGTGACGGCGACGACCTGGTCGTCGACGGCGGCGTCGGGATCCGGGGTGGGGCCTCCTTGCCGGGTCTCGACCTGGACCTCAGCCGCGGCGGCGAGCTCGCACCGGCGCTCGTCGCGCTGGCCGCGCTGGCCGGCGGGCCGACCGAGATCACCGGGATCGGCCACCTGCGTGGGCACGAGACGGATCGTCTCGCCGCGCTCGCGGCGGACGTGAACCGGTCGGGAGGCGCGGTGCACGAACTCGACGACGGCCTGCGCATCGAGCCTGCCGCGCTCCACGGCGGCGACTGGGCCGCGTACGACGACCACCGGATGGCGACGGCCGGCGCCGTCGTGGGCCTCGTCGTCGACGGCGTCGCCGTCGACGACATCGGGTGCACGGCCAAGACGCTGCCGCAGTTCCCCGAGCTGTGGGCGGCGCTGGTCTCGACCGGGGACGCGGGGGCCTGACGCATGAGCTGGTGGGACGACGTCGACGGTGACGACTCCGACGCGGACGAACCGTACGGACAGTACGACGAGTCGAGCGTGCGGGTGCGTCCGAACCCGAAGGGCAACCGGCCGCGCACGAAGACCCGGCCGACGTACGACGACGCCCCCGTGGGGTGGGTCACGAACGTCGACCGTGGGCGGTTCGGCGTGCTGGTGGGGACGGGGTCCGGCTCCGATCCCGAGCACGTCATCACGGCGACGAAGGCCCGCGAGCTCGGCAAGAAGTCCGTCGTCACCGGCGACCACGTGTCGCTCGTCGGCGACGTCTCGGGTGACCCCGGATCGCTGGCGCGCATCGTGAAGGTCGCCGAGCGCACCACGCTGCTCCGCCGCAGTGCCGACGACTCCGACGAGGTCGAGCGCGTCATCGTGGCGAACGCCGACCAGATGCTCATCGTCGTGGCGGCCGCCGACCCCGAGCCCCGCACCCGGCTCATCGACCGCTACCTGGTCGCCGCGTTCGACGCCGGGCTCGACCCGATCCTCTGCATCACGAAGACGGACCTCGCTGACCCGGCGCCGTTCCTGGCGCACTTCGCCTGCCTCTCCTTGCGGATCGTGACGAGTCGGTCCGACGACGTCCCGTTCGAGGCGCTGCACGACCTGCTCGACGACAAGGTCACGGTGACCGTGGGGCACTCCGGTGTCGGCAAGTCGACCCTCGTGAACGCCCTGACCGGGTCGACGCGCGCTATCGGCGTCGTGAACTCGGTGACCGGGCGCGGGCGGCACACCTCGTCGTCGTCGATCGCGCTGCGGGTCCGTGACGGCGGGTGGATCATCGACACCCCGGGCGTGCGGTCGTTCGGCCTCGGGCACGTCGACCCCGCGAACGTGTTCCGCGCGTTCGCCTCGCACGCGATCCCGGTGCGCCCCGCTCGGGACGGCATCCCCCTGGCGCAGGCACACGACTGGGAGATCGTCGACCGGGTGCAGGACGGCGAGCTCGGCGTCACCGGCGTCGAACGGCTCGACTCGTTCCGCGCGCTCCTGACGGGCATGGGCGCCTCCGACCCCGGCCTCGAGTAACCCGCGGCGCGCCCGCGCCCGCGCCCGTCGGCGTGCGCCGATGGGTCACGAACTGTCGCCTGACGGAGCAGCATTCGACGGTTCGTGGCCGCTCGAGCTCCGACGCACGGCGTGTCGTGACCACTCCGGCGCCCCGTCCCGCTCGCCCGTCCTGTCCAGGCGTGGCCAGTCCCGCCCGTCCCGTCCAGTCGCGGCCCTCCAGTCGCGGCCCGTCCAAGTTCCGAAATCTGCACATCTCGGCGGTGGTTCGGGCCGTTCGTGGAACCTCGGCGAACCGCGTGCGGCATGTCGTGGAACCTCGGCGGAGGGCGCTCGGGCGTGGCACCTCGTCCCACCGCGCCCGGCCCACCCCACCCCACCCCACCCCACCCCACCCAGCACGCGTCGACAAGTGTGCAGCGGTGTTGTACAGTGAACCCTCGTGTCTGAAGTTGCAAAGTACAACTTTGCGCCGACCCCCGCCGTCGACGCCCCGTCCTCGAGCACGACAACGACGTCGCACGCGCACCACTCCCCCACCCACAAGTCCTCCCGAGCACCGCGACCGCAGCGCACCGACAGCGTCCTGCGCCCGGCCGGCCTCGGACGGGTGCTCCTGACCTTCGCCACGCACATCCTCGTGCCGCTGTTCCTCGCCGCCGGCATGGGCCTGGCGTACCTCGGTGCCTTCCACGCCCCCGCGCCGAAGGAACTGCCGGTCGGCATCGTCGGGCAGTCCGCCGCGACCCAGGTGTTCGCCCAGACCGTCACCGACGAGTCCGACGGTGCCCTCGTCGCCCACGTCGTCCCCTCGACCAAGGACGCCGAGCGGCAGATCCGCGACCGCGACCTGGCCGCCGTGTACGCCCCGACCACCACGGGCGCGACGCTCTACGTGTCGACCGCGGCATCGGAGACGACCGCGAGCGCCGCACAGAAGGTCTTCCTGCCGATCGCGTACGAGCAGCACGTGCCGTTCCGGGTCGTCGACGTCGTCCCCACGGGCGAACAGGACAGCACCGGCCAGGGGCTGTTCTTCCTGCTCGTCGCCCTGAGCGTCGGCGGCTACGCATCGGCGATCGCGGTGGCGTCCGTCGCGACGAAGCTCCGCGCGGTGTGGACCGCGGTGGTCGGCCTCGCCACCGCCGGGGTCGTCGCCGGCATCGGCATCATCGTCGCCGGGCCGATCTACGGCGTCATCACCACGCACCACTGGCAGGTGTTCCTGTTCGCCTGGCTGTACGACGCGATCATCGTCGCGATCGGCGTCGGCCTGCACCCGGTCCTCGGGCGGTGGACGACACCCGTGCTCACCATGCTGTTCGTGATGCTCAACTTCACGTCGTCCGGCGGCATCTTCCAGGCGTCGTTCGTGCCCGGGTTCTTCTCCGCACTCCACTCCTTCTGGAGTGGCGCCGCGTGGCTGCAGGCGGCACAGGACCTGCAGTACTTCCCGGACGCCTCGCTCGGCCGGTCGTCCCTGGTGCTCGCGCTCTGGCTCGCCGCAGCCGTCCTGCTGTGCGTGGTCGTGCACGGCCTCGTCGTCCGCCGCACCCGCATCGCCCGCGAGCGTGAGGTCACCCGGCTCGAAGAGGAAGAGGTCGTCGCCGCGTAGCCCCGCTACGCTCGACCCGTGGACCTCAGCGCCGACCTGGACTTCGCCCGCTCGCTCGCCGACATCGCCGACACGATCAGCCTCGAGCGGTTCCGCGCCGCCGACCTGCACGTGTCGAAGAAGGCCGACAGCACGCACGTGACCGACGCCGACCAGGCCGTCGAACACGCCCTGCGCGAGCGGATCGCGACGGAACGACCCGACGACGCGTTCCTCGGCGAGGAGACCACGGCGGACACCGGCGCCGAGGCGACCAGCGAGGGGCACCGTCAGTGGGTCATCGACCCGATCGACGGCACCGCGAACTACCTGCGCGGTGTGCCGGTGTGGGCGACGCTCATCGCCCTGGCGGTCGACGGCCGCCCCGTGCTCGGCGTCGTGAGCGCCCCCGCGCTCGGCAAGCGCTGGTGGGCGGCCGAGGGCCTCGGCGCGCACTCTTTCGACGGCGACCTCCGCGTCTCCGGTGTCGCGGACCTGTCCGACGCGAGCCTGAGCTACAACAGCATCCAGCAGTGGGACGACGACGACCGGCTCGAGTCCCTCGTCGACCTGTCCCGCAAGGTCTGGCGGACGCGCGCCTACGGCGACATGTGGTCGTACATGCTGGTCGCCGAGGGGGTCATCGACATCGCGGGCGAACCCGACCTGAAGCCGTGGGACATCGCGGCCCTCGTGCCCATCGTGGAGGAAGCCGGCGGGCGCTTCAGTTCACTCGACGGCGACCCCGGGGCCTGGCACGGCAGTGCACTCGCGACGAACGGCCTGGTGCACGACGCCGTCGTCGAGGTCATCCGCCGCTAGCACGACCCCGAACGACACTCTCGACGTCGGATGACGTCGCGGGTGTCGGTCCGAGTCGATCAGGCGGCCGCAGCCGCCGCCTCACGCCGGGCAGCACGCCGCCGCACCACCAGGTCCCCGACCGCCAGCACGAGCGCGAGGGCCATCAGCGAGACCGTGAACGTCGTGCCGCTCCGGAACGCGTCGTGGTACGCATCGAGCCGACTCCCGCCGGAGCCCCCGGCAGCAGCACCCCGCACGATCCCGTAGAAGATGCTCGTCGCCACCGCGGTCCCGATCGCGGTCCCGACGCGCTGCCCGAGCTGCTGCATCGACCCGGCGACCCCGGACTGCTCCACGGGGATCTCGGCCAGGGTGAGCGTCTGGTTCGGCGACACCACGAACCCGCCGCCGAGCCCGCCGACCAGGAACGCCCCGGCCATCGCCCACGGCGTGACCTCCGGCGGGGTCAGCACCGCGGCGAGCATGAGGAGCACGAAGCCGACGACGACCATGAAGAGCCCGAAGACCACCAGGGCCCGTCCGACCCGGTCGACGATCCGTCCGCCGATGTAGGACCCCACGGCGCTCGTGGCCGCGAACGGGATGCTCACCATGCCGGCGAACAGCGGTGACAGCCCGAGCCCCTCCTGCAGGAACAGCGTCACCATCAGGAAGGACGCCGGGATCGCCGCGAAGTAGACGGCCACGATCGACAGCCCGTTGCGGTACGACGACAGCCGGAACAGCTCGAAGTGCACCACCGGTGACTTGCCCTGCTGCTTGTACCGGACCTCCCAGAGCACGAACAGGCCGAGGAACACGACGAAGGCGATCAGCCAGAGCCACCGGGCACCGGAGTCGCCGGCACCCGTGGTGAGCACGAACGGCAGCATCAGCGTGATGATGGCGGCGCCGAGCAGCAGGATGCCGACGATGTCCAGCTCGCGGTCCTTCGCCTGTCCCTGCGCCCCCTTGAGCAGCAGCCGCATCGCGAAGAACAGCGCGACGAGCCCGAGCGGCACGTTCATCCAGAACAGCAGCCGCCACCCGTTCTCCTCACCGCCGATCGCGATGAGGCCACCGCCGATCGTCGGGCCGAGCGCCGTCGAGATGCCGATCATGGCGCCGAACAGCCCGAAGGCCCGTCCGCGCTCCGGGCCCCGGAACAACTGCTGCACGAGTCCGATCACCTGCGGCATCTGGGTGCCGGCGGCGAAGCCCTGCAGGATCCGCGTGACCATGAGCACCTCGATGGTCGGCGCCACGGCGCAGAGCAGGCTCGACACGGTGAACGCCACGAGTCCGATGATGAACAGGGCTCGGCGGCTCTTCAGGTCGCCGAGCCGGCCGGCGGGCACGAGGGCGAGGCCGAACGCCAGCGCGTACCCCGCCACGATGAGCTGCAGCGACGAGCTGGTGGCGCCGAGGGACTTCTCGATCGACGGCAGCCCGACGTTGACCTTCGACAGGTCGAGGATCGTCAGGGCGGCCACCGCGACGCACACGGCGAAGGCCCTCCAACGCGTGCGGTCGTCGAGGCGGGCGTCGGTCGGGTGAGCGCTGGACATCACCATCGTTCGTACACCGACCGGCCTCCGGGCGGGCGAGACCCACCCCCCGGGTGGGTGACACCCCCTCATCGTGGCCCCCCGGACTGGGGGCACCGTTGCCGGATACGCGGTGCGCGGGGCGGCTCAGATGGTCAGGACCTGAGTTATCGTGCTCGTACGGAAGGTCACGCAAGCACCTGGATTCCCTAGATCCGAGTGCACGTGCACGGCCTCCCGTGTTCGTCCGAAGACCCTAACCCGAGGGGTGATACAGACGATGACATCATCGTTCCCGAGCGGAACCGAGTGCACCCTCACTCGTCGACCGCATTCAATCCACGACAGCTCCGGCGCGCGCGCAGTCGCCGCCATCCGTCCGCACTCCGACACGGCCACCCACCGTGCAGCAGTCCGGTCCGCCTCACGGCGCCCCGTCGCAGCGCTCGCAGCGTTCGCCGACGACCTCTCCGCAGGATCCGCTTCCGGGCCCGGAGGCCGGTGAGTCATGGCACTCACCGGTCGACGTCTCGAGGTCGACCGGATCGCGACCCTCGCTGTACTCCCTCGGGAGTCCGCGATGGTCGTGGTCGGCGACCCTGGTTCCGGACGCAGCAGCGTCCTCGACGCGGTCTCGAACCGCGTTTCCCTCCCCGTCGTGCGGGTCGGTGTCAACGGGAGTGAATCCCGTTGGCCGCTGGCCGGCGTGACCTCCTTGTTCACCGCGCTCGACGACCCTCGTGCGACGGCCCACATCGCCCATCTCCTGCAGACGGGTGAGACGGCGGTCCCCGTGACCGCCGGACTGGCGGCGGCGCACGACTTCCTCGACGCCGTGCACGCCCTCACCCTGCCGCCGACGCTCGTGCTGATCGACGACCTCGACCGCATGGACGTCGAGAGCCAGGAGCTCATCGCGTTCCTCGCCGGCCGACTCGCAGGCACCGCCCTGCGCGTCGTGGCGACGGTCCGTTCGGTGCCGTCGGACGGTCCGCTCGCGGCCCTGCCGGCGCTCCGCATCGAGCCGCTGCCGTCCGACGAGGCACTCATCCTCGCCCGGACCATGGCACCGGAAGAAGCGAACGACGGCGTCCTCGCCGTCCTCGCCGCGGAGACCGGTGGCAACCCCGGCGCGCTCCGCGAACAACTCGCGGTGCTCAGCCGCGAGCAGCTCACCGGCGCGGAGCCGATCGTGCTCCCGCTCCGACCCACTCCGACGACCGAGGCCCTCGCAGCCCTCGCACTCGGGTCCGCCGCGGGACGAGATCTGGACGTCCTCGCGAAACTCGCCCTGGTGCCGGTCGCGAAGACCACGGCCTGGGACCGCGACGAGTTGGACGACCTGGTCGGAGCAGGCCTCGCCACCGTGCGGGGCCAGAGCGTGACGGTCCGCGACCCCCTGGTCCGGTCCGCGCTGTACTGGCGGATGCCCGCCCGTGACCGCCGCGCGGCGCACGCCGCGCTGGCCACGGCGAGCGCCGAGTCCGACCCGCGGGCAGCCGCGTGGCACCGGAGCTTCGTCGACGACGTCCCCGACGTGGTCGCGTTGCTCAGCGCCGCACGGTCCTACGTGGTGGACGGCAACGTGCACGCCGCGATCGCCCTCACCGAGCGTGCCCTGCACGTCGGTGGTGGCACCGAGGACGAGCTCGTCGCGCTGCTCGGGGTCGCTGAGGCCCTGCTCGGCAACCGGCTGCTCGGCTTCGCCGCGCGTTACCTCGCCGCGCTCCGTCCGTTCCGGACGACGGCGCACGAGGTCCGCCGGCTGCGCCTGCAGTACTCGGCGCAGTACCTCAGTGGCGACGCCGTGCACGCGGACGAACTCCTCGTGTCGGTGGACGCGACCGAGCCGGCCGACGTGGACGCGGTCGCCGGGCTGATGGCCATGGTGGCGTGCTTCCGTGCCGAGGCGTGGGAGCTCGACCAGGCGAAGGACCTGCTGCACCGCGTCGAGCCCCTCGAGGCGTCGGCGTCTCCGCACACGTTGGAGATCACGACGACCGCGCGGGAGCTCATCGCCGCGATCGACGGCACCCTGCCCTCGGACACCGACCTGCACGACGGACTCGCGACGTCGGTGCTGCTGGCGATGTCCGACCCGGCCCTGCTGCTCCTCGCCCACGCGCTGAGCATCGCCGAGCGGTACCGGAGCGCGCGTCGGGTGTTCGCACTCGTCCTCGCCCGTGGCCCGCAGACGGCGCCGGTGTGGACCGAGGCAGCCCGCTACCTGACCGCCGAGAACGAGGTGCGCTCCGGGAACTTCCGGCAGGCGCTCCGTGCGATCGACGTCTGGGAGGCCGGTTCCTCGGTGGTCGAACGGCTCCGTGAGCCGTCGCGGGCCATCGCGATCGCCTGGCGGCACTTCGCCGAGGGGCGCTCCGCCGATGCCCTGGCGGTCGTGGACCGGTGCCTCGAGCACCGTTCGACGAGCCGCCTGTGGGGCGCGACGGCGAAGCTGCACGCGCTCCGCGGTCGGGTCCTGCTGCTCGATGGCCGACTGGAGGAGGCAGCCGCCGCACTCGAAGCGGCGGACGCCATCGGCCGGTCCCTGCGGAACCCCGCGGTGCTCCGGCACCTCGGCGACCTGGTCGAGGCGTACGCACGCCTCGGACGGATCGACGACGCCCGCACCATCACCGCGCGGCTCGCTGCGGACCACCACGCCCGACCGGGTCGCTGGGGTGCGCTCGTGCTGGCGAGGAGCCTCGCGCTCGTCGCCGACGACACCACCCGGGACACCGCCCGTCGCCGCGCGTTGGAGCTGTTCCAGCCGCACGACTCGCAGTTCGAGCGGGCACGGACGTTCGCGGCCCTCGCGACGGTCGGCAACCCCGCCGAGCGTCCGCGTCTCGGTGCGGCAGCAGCAGCGGCGTACGAGGCGGCCGGCATGCGCCGTCCCCTCGTCACCCCTGCACCGGCAGCGGCCATGCCGCCGTTCGGCACGGGTCCGTCGCTCCGGTCCGCACCGGTGCTGTCCGCGTCGATGCCGGGGACGCCCCGGAGCGCTCCGGACGCCTCCGCGGTGCTCACCTCGCTCACGGCCGAGGAGCGCGCCGTGGTGCAGAAGGTGACGGAGGGCTACCGCAACCGCGAGATCGCGTCGTCGCTGTTCATGTCGCAGCGCACGGTGGAGCTGCGGCTCACGCAGATCTACCGCAAGGTGGGCGCGCGGTCGCGCTCCCACCTGGTCGCGCTGCTCACGTAGTCGACGCGAGCACAAGGCGGACGGGAGGCCCGGTACCAGCTGGTACCGGGCCTCCCGTCC